>PCWU01000069.1 GCA_002787455.1 Gallionellaceae bacterium CG11_big_fil_rev_8_21_14_0_20_60_62
AGGAAGTCTCCCTCATCATCATGGGGGCGCAAGGCAAAGAGGGATTGACGCAATGGCTGCTCGGTTCGGTTGCCGAGCGGGTTCTGCGTTTGTCGTCCGCTCCGGTCATGGTTGTGCGCTGAGCAAGGTTCCCTAGATAAATCAATCGGGTATGGATTGACGTTGGAAATTGTTTTAGTATCCGTCCGTAAGTTCAATAAAAACGAATAAACGGTCAGGGCTGTCATGAAAAAAACGTCGTTCTGGAAAGCGGACTGGTTCTTTGCCGCCGTGCTGGCAGTGGTCTTTCTTTTTGGCGCCAACACCGACCTGATTCAAAGTCTGGAGCGAAAAGCCTACGACTGGGGGGTGCGCGCCTCATCCCGCCAGCCCAGTGATCGCATCGCCATCATCGCGATCGACGAGCCGAGTATCGCCAATCTGGGGCGCTGGCCCTGGCCGCGCGAGATCCAGGCCAAATTGGTGGATATTCTGGCCGAAGGGCACGCCAAGGTGGTGGGCCAAACCGCCTTGTTCTTCGAGCCGCAGGTCGATCCCGGTCTGGATTACATTCTGAATATCGCCGCCGTCATCGAGCAGACCGATCTGGCGCAAACCCATCCCGAACAGTGGCTGGAATTGCAGGGGCTGATGCAGGAAGCCTTGCTGCATCTGGACAACGACCAGAAGATGGCCGACAGCATGGGCAAGATCAACAACGTGTTGCTGGGGTTGTATTTTGAATTGGGCGAGCCGCAGGGAAATCCCGACGCGCCGTTGCCGGACTATGTGTTGAAAAATGCGTTGTCGAATGTGCAGGCTGGGGCGGATGCGGCTGTGCCGATTCCCGCCTTCAACGCCCTGGTGCCGATCCCGCTGCTGGGGCAGCGAGCGCTGGCCATGGGCCATCTGAATGCCACGCCGGATGTGGACGGCGGCGTGCGTACCGAGCCTTTGGTAATTTCCTACTATGATCAGTATTACCCTTCGCTGTCGTTGATGCTTGCGGCGAAAAGCCTGAATCTGGAGGCCAAGGATATTCAGGTGACGCTGGGTGAAGGGGTGCGCCTGGGTAATCTGCAGATCGCCACCGATCCGGCATTGCGCATGAATACCTACTTCTACGCCGACCGCGACGGGCGTCCCGCCTTTCAGGTGGACTCGTTCTACGATGTGATTACCGGCAAAATTCCGGCGGAAAAATATCGCGACAAGATCGTGCTGATCGGCGCCACCGCGGCCGGGGTCGGTTCGGTGCAAGTGACGCCGGTGTCGGCGGTGACCCCGCCGGTGCTGACCCTGGCGCACTCTGTCTCAAGTATTCTCAAGCAGGATTTTTTTGTGACGCCGACCTGGTCGGTGTGGGCGGAACTGGCAACCTTTCTGCTGATTGCCCTTTACCTGATCCTGCTGTTGCCGCGATTGGGGGCCGGATTCGGCGCGGCGATCACAGGGATTCTGTTTGTGGCGCTTCTCTCCGCCCATTTTGTGCTGATGACGACCCAGGCGATGTGGCTGCAACTGATGCTGCCGGCCGCCCTGTTGCTGGCCGGCCATCTGATGCTGACCACCAAGCGTTTTCTGCTGACGGAAAAAGGCAAGGAGAAATCAGACGCCGAGTCGGCAGAAAGCAACCGCATGCTGGGTCTGGCGTTCCAGGGGCAGGGGCAGCTCGACATGGCGTTCGACAAGTTCCGCAAGGTGCCGCTGGACGACAGCCTGATGGATGTGCTGTACAACCTCGGCCTGGATTTCGAGCGCAAACGGCAATTCAACAAAGCCGAGTCGGTGTTTAAATACATGGCCGACCATAATCCGAAATTCCGCGATCTGGAAGCGCGCACCGCGCAATCCAAAGCCATGGCTGAAACCGTGATTCTCGGCGGCAGTTCCGGCCGCGGCAACGACAGCACGATGAAACTGGATCAGCCGGGACTCTCCAGGCCGATGCTGGGCCGTTACGAAATCCAGAAAGAACTCGGCAAGGGCGCGATGGGTGTGGTCTATCTGGGCAAGGACCCGAAAATCAGCCGTATCGTGGCGATCAAGACCATGAACCTGTCACAGGAGTTCGAGGCGGACGAGCTGGAAGAGGTGAAGGCACGCTTCTTCCGCGAGGCGGAAACAGCGGGGCGGCTGAACCACCCGAATATCGTCACCATGTACGATGCGGGCGAGGAGCATGATCTGGCCTACATTGCGATGGAGTTCCTCAAAGGCAAGGACCTGGTGCCCTATACCAAACCCGACAATCTGCTGCCCCTGCCGAAGGTTCTGTCCATCGCGGCGCGGGTGGCGGATGCGCTCGGCTACGCCCATAGCCTGCACGTCGTGCATCGGGACATCAAGCCGGCGAATATCATGTATGACCCGGAAAGCGACACGGTCAAAGTCACCGACTTCGGCATCGCGCGCATCACGGATTCTTCCAAGACCAAGACCGGCATGGTGTTGGGTACGCCTTCCTACATGTCGCCCGAGCAATTGTCCGGCGCCAAGATCGAAGGCCATTCCGACCTGTTCTCGCTCGGCGTGAGTTTGTATCAGTTGGCCTGTGGTAAGCTTCCTTTTGCGGGCGATTCCATGGCGCAACTGATGTTCAGGATCGCCAACGAACCGCCTGCCGATATTTTGAGCATCAAGCCGGACCTGCCGCCATGCGTCGTCGCCATCATTCAGCAGGCGCTGGTGAAGAAGGTGGAAGAACGTTTTGAGAGCGGAGCGGCGATGGCGCTGGCGATACGTCAGTGCGCTGCCGCACTTGCAGTGAGCGCGCAAGGGGAATCCAAGTGAATGTAAATGAAGCGCTGGAGATCGTCGGTCAAACGAATCCGGGCATGGTGCGCTCCCACAATGAGGACAGCATCACCTTTGACCCAAATTATGGCATGGCTGTGCTGGCAGACGGCATGGGCGGCTACAACGCCGGGGAAGTCGCCAGCGGCATCGCGGTGTCGGTGCTGTCCAGCGAGATTCGCCATCGCCTTGATGCGGCGCGACCAGAACAGAAAGAGGCGGGAGCCGGGGACGAGGTCGGCTTTGCGTTGTTGCGCGATAACGTCAGGAAGGCGAACCTGTCGATTTATAATGCCGCCCAAAGCCAGCCGCAGTACGCGGGCATGGGCACCACCATCGTTGCCGGCCTGTTCTACGATAATCGCGTGGCGGTGGCGCATGTGGGGGATTCTCGCCTGTACCGCCTGCGCGGTGAAACGTTTGAAACTGTCACGCGCGATCATTCGCTGTTGCAGGAGCAAATCGACAGCGGCGTGATCAGCAAAGAGATGGCGCGCCTGTCGAAGAACAAGAACCTGGTGACGCGCGCGGTCGGCGTTGATGCCGAAGTCGAGCCGGAAATGCATGTGTACGATGTGATGGTGGGCGATATCTACCTGTTCTGCTCGGATGGGCTGAACGACATGGTGGACGATGAGGACATTGGCGCAACCCTGCAAATGTTGCGCGGCAATCTGACCCTGGCCGCAAGCCAGCTGATCGACCAGGCAAATGACAACGGCGGGCGCGACAATGTCTCGGTCATCCTGGTGAAAATCAAGGCAAGTTATCCGGCACCGCGCGGCTGGTGGGCGAAGTTGTTATCGTGGTTCAGAAATTGATTAGCGTTATTACGGGGAAATTCAAATGCCGGCAAAATTGATATTGAGCATGGACGGGGCGGTGATCAAGGAATATGCGCTGGACAAGGAGCGCATCACCATCGGGCGCAAGCCGCACAATGACATTGTGATCAGCAATCTGGCGGTGAGCAGCGAGCACGCAGCCGTGATCACCATCCTCAACGACTCTTTCTTCGAGGATATGAACAGCACCAACGGCTCGCTGGTTAATGGCGCGCCGGCGATGAAGCATTTCCTGCAAAACAACGACGTCATCGAGATCGGAAAATACAAACTCAAATACCTGAACGATCAACCGACCCAGACCACGGCAGCCGATTTCGAGAAGACCATGGTGTTGCGCGCGCCGGTCAAACCGTCCGCCGCGCCGGCCGCAGCTTCCGGCGAACAGGCGGCCAAATATGAATCCACCACCCAGTTCAATGCAACGGCGAACCGGGCTCCGGCTGCTTTGGCTGCTTCGGCTATGCCCGCGGCCGCCGCCAGTGCCGCAGCCGCGATGCCGGTGGCCATGATCCAGATTTTGAACGGGCCGAATCTTGGTAAAGAGATGGAATTAAGCAAGAATCTGACCACGCTGGGAAAACCCGGCGTGCAGGTGGCCGTTCTGGCGCGCCGTCCGCATGGCTATTTCATGACCCATGTCGAAGGCGCCAATTTCCCCGCGATAAATGGCGTATCCATCGGCGAGCAGCCGCACCAACTGAATGACCACGACGTAATCGAGTTGGCGGGGATCAAGATGGAATTTTATTTCAAGGCTTGAGTGCGGTGCGCGTCCCGACGTGCCGTCAGTCCGCGCAAAAGGTCTGTGAAAAGGGCGGGCAATGAGGAAGCACGCGCTGCTGATCGCTTTGGGCTTGCTGGCGACACTGCTCTTTGTGGGCGACGCCGCCGGTCTTTATCGGCTCGGTTTCGTCCAATTCCTGGATGCCAAGCTCTATGATTACCGCATGCTGTTATCCCTGCCGCACAGCACGGACGATCGCATCGTCATTCTCGATATCGATGAAAAAAGTCTGAAACAGGAAGGGCGCTGGCCGTGGGGACGCGACAAGCTGGCGCTACTGGTGGACGACCTGTTCGATCATTATGGTGTCGCGACAGTGGGCTTCGACGTGGTGTTTGCCGAGCCGGACACCAGTTCCGGCCTGAACGTGTTGCAGGAACTCGGGCGCACGCAATTCAAGGATGTCTCGCAGTTCCATTCCGTGTTGAGTCAGATCCGCCCCCAACTGGAATACGACGCCCTGTTCGCGGAGAAGTTGAAGCAGCGCAACACCGTGCTCGGCTACTACTTCAGCAACAATGAGGCGGGAACGCCGCCGAGCAAATCTGGCGCGTTGCCGCCGCCGGTGTTCGCCCCCGGCACGTTCAAGGGGCGCGCCATTGACTTCGTGCAATGGGACAGTTACGGCGCCAATCTGCCTGCGTTGCAAGCCAGCGCGGCCACAGCGGGACATTTCAACCCCCTGGTGGATTTCGACGGCATCGTGCGCCGCATCCCGATGGTGGTGCAGCATGACGGCGCATATTACGAATCGCTGTCGCTGGCGGTGGTGCGCAGCGTGCTCGGCTGGCCGCGAGTCGCGCCCGGATTTGCCCAAACAAAAAGCAAGGACTACGGCGGGCTGGAGTGGCTGACGCTGGAGTCGGAACAGGGCAATCTGATCATTCCGGTGGACGCCCGAGCCAGCGCGCTGGTGCCTTATCGCGGTCGGCGCGGCACCTTTAAATACATTCCGGTCACCGATGTTTTGCATCACCAGACTGCGCTGGCGGATTTGCAGAACAAGATCGTGCTGGTGGGAACCACCGCGCCGGGTCTGATGGATATGCGCAGCACGCCGGTCGGGGAGGTCTTTCCCGGGGTGGAAGTGCATGCCAATATGATCAGCGGCATTCTCAGCCAGAAGCTGAAACAGAGTCCGCCCTACATGGTGGGGGCGAACGTGGTGCTGTTGCTGTTGGTGGGCATGGTTTTAAGTCTGGTCTTGCCGTTGCTGACCCCGGTGCGTGGCATGTTGCTTGCGTTGGGTACGTTGACGGCGGATGTGGCGCTCAACCGTGTCTTGTGGGATTCCGCGGATATGGCGATGCCGCTGGCGGGCAGCTTGTTGCTGATTACGGCCTTGTTCGGATTGAACATGACGTTCGGCTATTTTGTCGAGTCGCGTGCCAAGAAGCAGATCACCGGACTGTTCGGGCAGTA
>PCWU01000147.1 GCA_002787455.1 Gallionellaceae bacterium CG11_big_fil_rev_8_21_14_0_20_60_62
ACAAAGCTGCTCGAACTCGTCGAAGGAGAAAGACCACGGCTGGTTGAACAGGAGATGCTTCTTGCGCTCCAGTTCGGCCTTGCCGCTATCAATAATCGTGAATGGATTGGCACATGGCTTGTTCATGTGCCCAGTCTAGCACGGCAGTTTTATTAACCCAATTGGGATATCTCGCCCAATTGGGGCTTGGTGTCCCTTTTTTTCAAAGGAGACGCACCATGAAATTGAGCAAATTAGCAAATGCGGTAATGTGGTTGCCGGGCTTTGGGCCGGAAGATCAAATTACCCTGCCGGTCGCGAAGGAAGCTCAAATTATCGAATTTCCAAAAGCGGCGGTTCACGAAGTTGTAAAAGCAGCATGGCCGCGCCTCGATGCGTCTGTTTTTGCCAGTCTGTCCGGCGACGTGACGAAGTTCGATGCCAACCTTGCTGCCATCGGAATCCTGCGCAAGCTGGACGAAGAGAAGCGGCAGCCTACAGCGGAAGAGCGGAGCATGCTCAACCGATACACCGGATGGGGTGGGCTGCCACAGGCGTTCAACTCGGAGCAATCCGATGATGTCTGGCGCTCACGCGCCGATAGGTTGAAGGCGCTGCTGTCCACAGGCGAGCATCAGCTTGCCGAAGGTAGCACACCAAACGCCCACTACACGTCACTGGAAGTCATCAAGGCGATGTGGGAGATGGTACGGCGTCTCGGTTTCAAGGGCGGTCGTATTCTTGAACCGGCGGCAGGGGTTGGCTATTTCATCGGCGCGATGCCGAAGGAAATCGCCGAGATGTCCACGGTGACGGCCATCGAGCTGGATGCGCTGTCAGCACGAATCACCAAAGCCCTGTATGGGGAATATGGTGTTGATGTGCATCAGGCCGGAGCCGAGCATGTTCCGCTGCCGCCAGAGTATTTTGATTTGGCGATCAGCAACGTGCCGTTCGGCAACTACAAGGTGGCCGAGCTGCGCAACGTGCCCTATGCCAACTTCACCATCCACAACTATTTTTTCGCGAAAGCGCTGGAAGTGGTGAGGCCTGGCGGGTTGGTGGCGTTTATCACGTCCAGCTTCACGCTGGATGCGAGCGACAATCGGGTGCGAGCGTATCTGTCTTCGCAGGCGGATTTGGTAGCCGCTATTCGGTTGCCGAATGCAGCCTTCAAGAAGATTGCCAATACGGAAGTCACAACCGACATCCTGATACTCCAAAAGCCCTTGAACGGCAAAACCGCGAATGGCAAAAGGTGGCTGGATGCGGTGTTTCTGGATGATGCTTCGCCGATCTATGGTGGGTACAAGTCCTATAATAGTAGTGACGCCATCCGCTGCAACCTGTGGTTCGCCGAAAACCCTCAATGGGTAATCGGCAAGCTCAAGCTGGTCAATAACGGCTACGGCAAGAGCGTGGGGTGCGTGTTTGATGGCGACGATCTGGCTGGTGAACTCGCCAAGCGGATCGACATGTTGCCGGAAGGCATCTACACCTCCAACAAAGAGGATGTCGAATGCGGCAATGTTGTGAAACTCTCGCTCACCCAGCATCATAGTCCTGGCTTCCGAGTCATCGACGGCAAGGTGTATGAGATCAGCGGGGCGGAAGCGGTGGCCTACAAAGCACCACAGAAGACCTTGGAGCGCATTGCTGGCCTGGTGAAAATCAGGGAGGTGGCGCGTCAGCTCATTAAGGTGCAGGTGGAAACCGATGACGACAATCTTTTGCGCGTCCATCATTCATCCCTTAATGCGTCCTACGATGGGTTCGTGGCAAAGCATGGGTTTATTCATGCGAAAGCCAACCGGAAAGCCTTCAAGGGCGACCCAGACTTGCCGCTACTGCTGTCGCTGGAACGGTGGAATGAGGAAACTCAAACCGCCGAGAAAGCCGACATCTTCTATCGGCGCACGGTCAAGGCATTCAAGCGCATCGAGCGGTGTGAAACGCAGCAAGAAGCATTGACTGTTTCAGTCGTCGAGAAAGGACGGATCGACGAGAATCGGATTGGCGAATTGCTTGGGAAACCGGGTGACGAAGCCTTGAAGGAACTCGAAGGTCTGGGCGCGGTGTTCCACGACCCGGAAACGGGGAAATGGGAGACGGCGGATGCCTATCTATCCGGCAACGTCCGCTACAAGCTGACGGTAGCCAGGGTGGCAGGCGAGCGGTTCGCCGGTAACGTGAAGGCGCTGGAGGCGGTCATCCCGACCGACCTGGCTCCACATGAAATCGGAGCACGAATCGGATCGACCTGGATTCCGACCCAGTATTACGAGCAGTTTCTCAACGAATTGCTTGCGTAAACAACTCAACCCTGCGGGGGTATCACACCCCGCAAGGGGTGTGGTGCCTCCTTTTTTTATTTAATTCAGGAGGCATCATGGAAAATCAAGTATCTTTCAATGCACAGGCAGGGGCATGGAATATTGTCCCGCACCACAGCACCCGCTGGTCCGTGCCGGCAACCCAGACCTACGGCACGAATCGGGTCAACGCCATCACGCTCTTTGATCAGGCGCTGAATCAGGTCGTACCAACGATCTATGACACAGACCCGCTTTCCGATAAACGGGTTGTCAACCAAAAGGAGACCATCGCCGCCCGCGAGAAGCAGCAGCTTCTTAAGGAGAAGTTCCAAGAGTGGTTGTGGTCTGATGAGGAACGTGCTGCCAAACTGGTTCGTCTCTACAACGATCAGTTCAACAGCACGGCGCCGCGCCGC
The DNA here is from genome assembly GCA_002787455.1 of Gallionellaceae bacterium CG11_big_fil_rev_8_21_14_0_20_60_62. GTDB lineage: Bacteria > Pseudomonadota > Gammaproteobacteria > Burkholderiales > Gallionellaceae > Sideroxyarcus. The sequence goes on from PCWU01000147.1 coordinate 2,711, forward strand.
TACGATGGCTCTCATCTGGTATTGCCCGGATTTTCCGAGTGCTACAAGCTGCACGGCCATCAGCGCGATGCCATCTGGCGAAGCGTCGCAAGCAGGAGAAATACACTGCTTGCTCACGTGGTGGGGGCCGGTAAAACCCTGACCATGATCTGCGCCGGCATGGAGCTGCGTCGCCTCGGAATGGCAAGCAAGCCCATGTTTGTGGTTCCCAACCACATGCTGGAGCAGTTCGCCGCCGAGTTTCTGCGAGCCTATCCGGGTGCCAACATCCTAATGGCAAGCAAGGACGACCTAGCGGGCGACAAGCGACGGCAACTGCTATCGCGCATTGCTACCGGCGACTGGGATGGAGTGCTGATTACCCACGCCAGCTTCGAGCGCATCAAGATGAGCGATGAGTTCATGGAGAATTACATCCTGGACGAAATCACCACCATCGAAGAGGCGATTCGAGGCGAGAAGCAGGATCGCAGTAATCGCATCGTCAAGGAATTGGCGAAAGCAAAAAAAGCTTGGGAAACCAAGCTGGCCAAGTTGTCCGGGAAGAACAAGAAGGATGATATTCTGACCTTTGAGGACATGGGTATCGATTGGCTGTTTGTGGATGAGGCTCATTTGCACAAGAACCTCTACAGGCATACCAAGATGACGCGAGTCGCCGGGCTGCCCAACAGCAACTCGGAACGGGCATTCGATATGTTCGTCAAGACGCGCCACGTCATGGGAAAGCATGGAGGTAGAGCAGGTGTGGTGTTCGCCACGGGCACGCCGGTATCCAACAGCATGGCCGAAATGTGGGTCATGCAGCGATACCTGCAACCGAAGACGATGGAGTCCTTTCAGGTGGGGATGTTTGATACCTGGGCGGGCAACTTCGGCGAGTCGGTAACGGCGCTGGAACTGGCTCCGGACGGCAGCGGCTACCGGATGCAGACTCGCTTTGCGAAGTTCATCAATCTTCCAGAACTGATGTCAATGTTCGGTGAGGTGGCGGATATTCGTACTGCGGAGATGCTGAAATTGCCGGTGCCGACCGCGCACAAGGAAACAGTAACAATCAAGCCGACGGCTGACTTGAAAGCACTCGTCCAAACCCTTGTGGAGCGGGCAGAAGCAATAAGGAACGGCAACGTCAGTCCCTCTGTGGACAACATGCTGGCCGTGACCAACGATGGCCGCAAGGCTGCGTTGGATATGCGTCTGATTGATTTATTTGCCGAGGTCGAGAATGGCAAGGTGGACCATTGTGCCGAGAAAGTATTCGGTATCTGGGGGGAAACCAAACTGTTCCGCGGGACGCAAATTGTGTTCTGCGACCTGTCCACTCCGGTGGAAAATGGCCGATTCAGCGTGTATCAGGCGTTGCGTCAAAATCTGGTCGAGAGAGGCGTTCCAATCGAGGACATCGCCTTCATTCACGACTACGAGAGTGATTCCGCCAAGGAAGAGCTTTTCAAAGCCGCGCGTGATGGGCGTATCCGCATCCTTCTGGGCAGTACGCAGAAGATGGGGGTTGGGACAAACATCCAGACCCGGCTGGCGGCACTGCATCATCTGGATGCCCCATGGCGGCCATCTGATGTGGAGCAGCGGGAGGGACGCATCATTCGTCAGGGCAACCTGAACGAGGAAGTGCGAATCTACCGCTACGTGACCGAGGGCAGCTTCGACGCCTATATCTGGCAGACTCTTGAGACCAAGGCGAGATTCATCGCGCAAGTCATGCAAGGGAATACCGGGATGCGTAGCGCAGAGGATGTTGAATTGGCCGCGTTGTCTTATGCGGAGGTAAAAGCCTTGGCATCGGGCAATCCGCTGGTGTTGGAAAAAGCGGGGGTCGATACCGAACTTGCCAAGCTGTCGTTGCTCCGGTCTCAATGGGATCAGCAACAATGGCGCAACAAGCAGGAGTTGGCTAATCTGCCGACCCGCATCGAGCGGATCAGTGGGCGCATTGCCTCAATCGAAGCCGATATCGCTGCTCGCCGTGACGTGTCCGGAAACCGATTCCTTATGGAAGTCGAAGGGAATCAATACACGGACCGCACGGAAGCCGGGAAAGCGCTCTTGCATGCCGTTGTGCATGGGGGTTGCTCCGGCAACGAGCGTGTCATCGGTCAGATTGCTGGTTTTCGGGTCGCCATGAAAGTGGCTGAAATCCGGGAGTTCGGCAAGAAGCTAGTGATAGTCGGCGGCATCAAGTATGAGGCGGGCAGGGCGGAAACGCAGGTCGGCTTCGTCAAGGTGTTGGAAAACGCGTTGAACCGGATGGAACAGGTGCTCGAAGAGGAATGCGAGTACCTTGCCCGGACGGAGAAGCGCATGGCCGACATACTGGCCGAAATCGCGAAGCCGTTTGACAAGGTGGAGCGGTTGGAATTATTAAAACAACGGCAACGAGAAATCGAAGCCGAGCTCGATTTGAGCAAGGGCGAAAACACTGCTATTGATGAAATTGAGTGTACCGCCTAAGATTCACCCACCCCTTCGGGGGTGGGCTTTTCAAAGCGCATCGGAAGTGCGCTTCGATAAGCAGGCTTCACACCCGGCGCTTATGCGCTGAGTTGATACTGGTAGTCGGCCAGTCAAAACAAACGGAAGACGCGCAAGCGTCAAGATTCACCAAAAGCAGCACCCCACCGGGGACATCGTTCCCCCTGGGGCATGGTGTCCCCTTTTTTTATCAAAAAAGGAGACACCAAATGAGTTATCAAAGCACCACAGCACAAAGCCTGAGCACTCCCGATCTGCTAGCCATGCTAGTTGGAGAAGAGAGGGCTACGGCCTTCTCGCAAACTCCGCTCCCCGTAATTTTTGGGCTGCGCGCAGATCGTCAAACATTAACTGTTTGCGAAGACAAACCTCAATACGCGCCCGCCGCAATCCTCTCCGCAGCAAAGGAGCTGGTAAAGCGTGCGCTATGCGAGGAGATGAGCC
>PCWU01000098.1 GCA_002787455.1 Gallionellaceae bacterium CG11_big_fil_rev_8_21_14_0_20_60_62
CCGTCAGGGTGGTCTTGCCGTGGTCAACGTGGCCGATCGTGCCGACGTTTACGTGCGGTTTGGTACGTTCAAATTTGCTCTTTGCCATGATAATCGTCCTTTTAAATCAAAATTATTTCTTGTTCATGATCGCTTCGGCGACGTTTTTCGGCGCTTCGGCGTAATGCTTGAATTCCATGGTGTAGGTCGCGCGTCCCTGGGTGGCGGAACGCAAGGAAGTCGAGTAGCCGAACATCTCTGACAACGGCACTTCTGCCTTGACCGATTTGCCGCCGCCCGCCATGTCATCCATCCCCTGCACCATGCCGCGACGGGAAGACAAGTCTCCCATAACGGTGCCGGTATAGTCTTCCGGCGTTTCCACTTCGACCGACATCATCGGCTCCAGCAGCACCGGATTGGCTTTGCGCATGCCGTCCTTGAATGCCATCGAGGCCGCCATCTTGAACGCGTTCTCGTTGGAGTCCACGTCGTGGTAGGAACCGTCGAACAGAGTAACCTTGACATCCACCACCGGAAACCCGGCCAGCACGCCACTCGGCAGGGTCTCACGCAAGCCTTTTTCCACCGCCGGGATGAATTCGCGCGGCACGGTGCCGCCCTTGATTGCATCAACGAACTCGAAACCCTTGCCCGCTTCGTTAGGCTCCATCTTGAGCCAGACGTGGCCGTACTGGCCGCGGCCGCCGGTCTGCTTGGCATATTTGCCTTCAATCTCGACCGACTTGCGAATGGCTTCGCGATAGGCCACCTGCGGCGCGCCGACGTTGGCTTCGACGCCAAACTCGCGTTTCATGCGATCCACCAGAATTTCCAGGTGCAACTCGCCCATACCGGAGATGATGGTCTGGCCGGACTCTTCGTCGGTGCGCACGCGGAAGGACGGGTCTTCCTGCGCCAAACGACCCAGCGCGATACCCATCTTTTCCTGGTCAGCCTTGGTTTTCGGCTCGACCGCAACGTGAATCACCGGTTCCGGGAATACCATGCGCACAAGAATGATAGGTTTGCTCGGATCACACAGGGTTTCGCCGGTGGTCACTTCCTTCAGGCCAATACAGGCCGCGATGTCGCCCGCCAGAATCTCGTCGATCTCCTTGCGCTCATTCGCATGCATTTGCACGATACGGCCAATGCGTTCTTTCTTGCCCCGGATCGGATTGAAAACCGTGTCGCCTTTTTTCAGCACACCGGAATACACGCGCACAAAAGTCAACTGTCCCACGAACGGATCGGTCATCAACTTGAAGGCGAGGGCGGAAAAGCTCTCGCTATCGTCCGCCTTGCGGGTGAGGTGCTCGCCCTCCTCGGTCTCTCCCTCCACGTCCGGAATGTCAACCGGCGCCGGCAGGAACTCAATGACCGCATCCAACATCCGCTGCACACCCTTGTTCTTGAACGCGGAACCGCACAGCACCGGCTGAATCTCGCAGGCGATGGTGCGCGTGCGCAAGCCCAGAATGATCTGCTCTGCGCTGAGCTCACCGTTTTCCAGATAGTGATTCATCAGCTCTTCCGATGCCTCGGCCGCTGTCTCCACCATTTTTTCACGCCATTCGGCAGCACTTGCTTCCAGCTCTGCCGGAATCTCGCGGTAGTCGAATTTCATCCCTTGCGTGGCGTCATCCCAGTAGATCGCCTTCATCTTGACCAGATCCACCACACCAAGGAATTTTTCTTCAGCACCGATCGGAATCACGATAGGCACCGGCGTGGCCTTCAGACGCGTTTGCATCTGCTCGACCACCTTCAAGAAGTTGGCACCGGAACGGTCCATTTTGTTCACGAAGGCCAGGCGCGGCACGTGATATTTGTTGGCCTGGCGCCAGACAGTTTCGGACTGCGGCTGCACTCCTCCCACCGCGCAATACACCATGCAGGCACCATCCAGCACACGCATGGAACGCTCCACCTCAATGGTGAAGTCCACGTGCCCAGGGGTGTCGATGATGTTGAACCGATGCTCGGCGAAATTGTTCTCCATGCCCTTCCAGAAACAGGTGGTCGCCGCGGAAGTGATGGTGATGCCGCGCTCCTGTTCCTGCTCCATCCAGTCCATCGTGGCCGCGCCATCGTGCACTTCACCGATCTTGTGGCTAACCCCTGTATAAAACAGGATGCGCTCGGTGGTGGTGGTTTTGCCCGCATCAATGTGCGCACTGATGCCGATATTGCGATAGCGTTCGATTGGTGTTTTGCGTGCCACGATAGTTACCTGACTTTGATATCTTGATTAGAAACGGAAATGCGAGAACGCCTTGTTGGCCTCCGCCATGCGATGGACTTCCTCGCGCTTCTTGACTGCGCCGCCACGGCCTTCCGAAGCATCGATCAGCTCACCCGCCAAGCGCATGTCCATCGATTTTTCGCCGCGCTTGCGGGCAAAGTCTTTCAGCCAGCGCATGGCCAGCGCCATGCGGCGCGACGGGCGCACCTCGACCGGAACCTGGTAGTTGGCACCGCCCACGCGGCGGCTCTTCACTTCCACCTGCGGCTTGGCATTGTTGAGCGCCAGATTAAACACTTCGATCGGATCCTTGCCGCTCTTTTTTTCGACTTGCGCCAACGCGCCGTACAAAATACGCTCGGCCACCGACTTCTTGCCGTCGGTCATCAGCACGTTGACGAACTTGGAAAGATCTTGGTTGCCGAACTTGGGATCCGGCAGGACTTCGCGCTTGGGGACTTCTCTACGTCTTGGCATATCAATACCTCGGTTATATCTGACTAATTCGGAATTAAGCTTTTTTCGGACGTTTTGCGCCGTACTTGGAGCGGGACTGCTTGCGATCCTTCACCCCCGCCGTATCCAGGCTGCCGCGCACCATGTGATAGCGCACACCCGGCAAGTCCTTGACGCGGCCGCCGCGCAACAGGACGACACTGTGCTCCTGCAGGTTGTGGCCTTCGCCGCCGATGTAGGAGATCACCTCGAAACCGTTGACCAAACGCACCTTGGCCACTTTGCGCAGTGCCGAGTTCGGTTTTTTTGGTGTCGTGGTATAGACACGGGTGCAGACGCCGCGTTTTTGCGGGCTGCCGGCAAGCGCAGGCACCTTGCTCTTGACGATTTCCGTCGTCCGGGGTTTACGCACTAACTGGTTAATTGTTGGCATCGTTTATCTTCGCTTCCTGAATACTTTTGGTTATAAAGAGCACTGCTTTTCCCGCATACAGCACCGCAACAAACGCCGCCTACACGGCGCAAAAATGGCGGGGACTAAAAAGACCGCGCATTCTATTGATGTGTCGGCAGGCTGTCAAGAAAACTACACGCCTTCCTGCGCTTCGGCACTGCTTTCCAGCTCCTGCAATCCCGCCCCGCCGGCAATGTCGATCCCGAGACGCTGTTTGCGCCGCAGCACGTGATAGGCCAGGCCGGTGCCGGCAGGAATCAGACGGCCGACAATGACGTTCTCTTTCAGGCCGCGCAACTCGTCCTTTTTGCCCATGATCGCCGCTTCGGTCAGCACCCGCGTGGTTTCCTGGAAGGAAGCTGCGGAGATAAAGGAATCGGTGGACAGCGACGCCTTGGTAATCCCCAGCAACATATACTGGAAGGCGGCCGGGCGTTTGCTTTCCGCTTCGACCCGCTCGTTCTCTTTCAGTAATTCGGCGCGCTCGACCTGCTCGTTCGGAATGAAGGTGGTGTCTCCGGCATCCACAATCAGCACGCGGCGCAGCATCTGGCGCACGATTACTTCGATGTGCTTGTCGTTGATCTTCACCCCTTGCAGACGGTACACATCCTGCACCTCGTCGGTGACATAGCGCGCCAGCGCCTCGATGCCGAGCAGACGCAGGATGTCATGCGGATCGGCCGGGCCGTCCACGATCATCTCGCCCTGGTTCACCACCTGACCGTCGTGCACCAGCACATGCTTGTCCTTCGGTATCAGGAACTCGTGCGCCACGCCGTCGGTGTCGGTGATGACCAGACGCTGCTTGCCTTTGGTCTCCTTGCCGAACGAGGCGGTACCGGTGACTTCCGCCAGAATGCCCGCGTCTTTCGGCACCCGCGCCTCGAACAACTCGGCCACCCGCGGCAGACCGCCGGTAATGTCGCGCGTCTTCGAGCTCTCCTGCGGAATGCGCGCCAGCACGTCGCCCACACCCACTTGCTGGCCGTCTTCCACCGTGATGATACAGCCGGTCTGGAAAGTCACCGAAATCGGCGTGTCGGTTCCCGCCAGCTTGATTTCGTTGCCCGCCTCATCCAGCAAGCGCACCAGCGGACGCACGCCCTTGCCGCCGGCTGTCGCGCGTTTCGGGTCGATGACCACAAGGGTGGACAGACCGGTCACTTCGTCGATCTGCTTGGCGACGGTGGCGCCTTCTTCCACATTCTCGAAGCGCACCTGGCCGGCGTATTCGGTAATGATCGGGCGGGTATGCGGATCCCAGTTGGCCAGCACCACGCCCGCCTTGACGTTCGCGCCTTCTTGCGCCGCCAGATTGGCACCGTAAGGCACTTTATGCCGTTCGCGCTCGCGCCCATGCTCGTCCACGATCAACACCTCGCCGGAACGCGCCACCACCACCAGACCGCCGGATGCGGTGGTCACCGTGCGCATGTTCGGGCTGTACTTGATGATGCCCTGCGACTTGCTCTCCACCTGGCTGGCCACCACGGTACGCGAGGCCGCGCCGCCGATGTGGAAGGTGCGCATGGTGAGCTGGGTGCCCGGTTCGCCGATCGACTGCGCGGCGATCACGCCAACCGCTTCGCCCACGTTCACCAGTCCGCCGCGGCCCAGGTCGCGGCCATAGCACTTGGCACACAGACCATAGCGCGTATCGCAGGTCAGCGGTGTGCGCACGCGCACTTCGTCGATGCCCAGCGCCTCGATCTGCTCAACCATGTCCTCGTTCAGCAGCGTGTTCGCCTCATACAGGGTCTCGCCGGTTTCCGGATTGACGACATCCGCCGCAGTGACACGCCCCAGAATGCGGTCGCGCAGGGCTTCGATCACTTCGCCGCCCTCGACCAGCGCCTTCATCGAGCGGCCGTTCGCGGTGCCGCAATCGTCCTCGATCACCACCAGATCCTGGGTTACATCGACCAGGCGACGGGTCAGGTAACCGGAGTTCGCCGTCTTCAACGCGGTGTCGGCCAGCCCCTTGCGGGCGCCGTGCGTCGAGATGAAGTACTGCAGCATGTTCAAGCCCTCGCGGAAGTTCGCGGTGATCGGCGTCTCAATGATGGAACCGTCCGGCTTCGCCATCAGGCCGCGCATCCCCGACAGTTGGCGAATCTGGGCGGCGGAACCGCGCGCGCCGGAGTCGGCCATCATGTAGATGGAATTGAACGATTCCTGTGTGACCGCCTTGCCCTTCTTGTCGAACAACGCCTCACCGGTCAGACGATCCAGCACCGGCTCGACACCCAATTGATCCATCATGGCTTTCGCCACCTGGTCACCGGTGCGGCCCCAGATATCCACCACCTTGTTGTAGCGCTCGCCCTGGGTCACCAGGCCGGAGGTGTACTGCATCTGGATCTCGTGCACTTCTTTTTCCGCCGCCGCGATCAGCGCGGCCTTCTGTTGCGGCACCAGCATGTCGTCCACACAGATCGAAATCCCGGCACGGGTCGCGTAGGCAAAACCGGTGTACATCAACTGG
>PCWU01000090.1 GCA_002787455.1 Gallionellaceae bacterium CG11_big_fil_rev_8_21_14_0_20_60_62
CCGGAAAAATCTACTTGAATATGAACCCTTGATCCACCCAGCCCAATGAACCCTTCTGCTAACTTTTACAGAAAAGATGTTGCACAATCGAAGGGCGGGGCATTAAACATGTTTCACCTGATTATTGCCTGATTCCAATGAAGCCACGTTACAACGCTGAAATTTCCGCCGGATCCCTCATGCTTGCTGAAAGCAGGAGGATTGCTTCTTTGCTGCTGACCAATCCGACTGACGCAGAATGGGATCATGCTATTAAAGTTGAGAACATTTTGCAGAAAAACACTCCTGCAACAGCACACCGGCAGGCGCAACTGATTCGGAAGCGTTTGCTGACATTGGATGAAGAAGGGTGGAGGCTGATCGCCGGGGGCGAGATGGAGGTGTCCATTCAGCTTTTGTTGGCTACGGCCATCAAGCACAGCCGCATGCTTGAGGACTTCCTGCAACAGGTGTACGCCAGACAGATACGACGGATGGAAATGGCCCTGAATAACCATTTATGGGATGCATTTTGGATAGAATGTGCGCACCGTGACGGTGAGATTGAGCGATGGTCTGCATCCACCAGAGAAAAGCTTTTCCAAGTTATTGTCCGAATATTGGTTGAGGCAAAATACCTCGACTCTAGTAGAAAGATGAATATGACCCCGCCCAGCTTGCATCCGACAGTCATCTCTTTTCTAAAACGGCACGGCGAACTAGAGATTCTCTCGGCTATGAAAGTTTCCAGATGAGCGTATTTGAAGAACGCCTGAACCAAATTCTTCCGCGATTAACCTCGAAAGAGCTGTTGAACAACGAAGGGCTGAGCAATGAGATCGGCTTCTGGGTATTCGATTATCCGCCCGAGTCTGAACTGGAAATGCGTGCGTTTTTAACTGAGGTCATCGAACCCGCTCTCGCCAAACAACATCCGCCGATTAAGTTTTCCACGGTCAATGTTTTTGACTTGGCGATTGGCCTGCTCGAAGAACGCGGTCTTCTCGATAAAGCACTCGATATGCAGCAAACACAAGGCGATGCCAAAGCGCTTGAATCGTTACACCGCGTTTTGAAAGAAGACAAATTGGCGGAGCGACTCGTTTCTCAAGTCGATGTTGATAATCTGGACTTGGTCATTCTGACCGGGGTCGGATCAGCTTACCCAATCCTGCGGACGCACACTTTACTATCGGCATTACATCCTCTGATGAAAGACACGCCTTTGCTAATGTTGTATCCCGGTAAATATGACGGCTATTCATTCCGGCTATTCAACCAGCTATCTGAAGACCACTACTACCGCGCATTCCGGCTGGTATCCTGACGTGCATTCCACATAGGGCAATAAAATATGAAAATCAGGGAGCTCTTTACCAAACCTATCGACCGGCCAATCAACGGCGTGATCAAGGCAGATCAGCGCGATGCCGAGAGCATTTGGCAGGAGTTGGATGAATACGTCGTCACCAAACAACTGACCGAGTATTTCCGACGATTCTTTGATGCCTTTCTGGCGGCGGCAGACAATCCAAAAGACCCTGTCGTCTCATCGCGCATGGGGGTGTGGGTTTCGGGCTTCTTCGGTTCAGGTAAATCTCATTTCATCAAAATCTTGTCTTACCTGCTGGAAAACATTGAGGCGATTGATCCAGTCACCGGCAAAGCTAAAAAGGCTGCTGCCTTTTTTGATGAACACAAAATCAGGGATGCATTATTGTTGGCCGACATGCAGCGCGCAGCTCAAGGCAGCGCTGACGTCATCCTGTTCAACATCGATGCCAAAGCGGATAGCAAATCCGAGCGTGACGTGATCCTTCAAGTTTTTCTGCGGGTCTTTAATGAAAAACTGGGTTACTCCGGCGATGCGCCGCACATCGCTGAAATGGAGCGCTACCTTGTTGGCAAGGGCGCGTATGAAGCGTTCAAAACGGCCTTCCATGAAAAGAACGGATCGACCTGGAATAAAGAACGTGACGCCGTGGATTTTCTGCGCGATGACGTAGTGCATGCCTTGGCCAAAGCGCTCAACATGACAGAGGAATCAGCCGGGCGTTGGTTCGATAAATCCCGTGATGACTACAAAATCAACATCGAAGGCCTGGCGGGAATCATTCGTGGTTATCTGGATACCAAGCCTGCGGCACACCGTGTCATCTTCCTGGTGGATGAGGTCGGGCAGTTCATCGGTGACAACACCCAGATGATGCTGACACTGCAAACCATCATCGAACAACTTGGCACTTTATGTCAGGGCAGGGCGTGGGTCATCGTCACCAGCCAGGAAGATATTGACGCTGCCATCGGTGAAACCAACAAGGCCAAGTCTCAAGATTTTTCAAAGATTCAGGGGCGTTTCCATACCCGGCTATCGCTGGCGAGTTCCAATACCGATGACGTAATCAGCGAACGCCTGCTGTCCAAGACAGAGGCCGCTCACGTCGAACTACGCGATTGCTTCGTTCAGAAGGGTGACATCATCAACAACCAATTGGCTTTTGTCGGCAATTCCGTTTCGATGCGCAGCTACAAGGATGCCGCAGAATTCGTGGCCTGCTACCCGTTTGCACCCTATCAGTTTACCTTGCTGCAAAAGGTCTTCGAGTCCATCCGCAAGGTCGGTGCAACCGGCAAGCACCTGTCCAAAGGTGAGCGGTCGTTGCTTGATGCTTTCCAGTCCGCCGCTGTGCGCAATGCGGAACGCGATATTGATGCGCTCGTCCCGATTTACGACTTTTACCCGTCCATCGAGAGCTTTATCGATACCAGTGCCAAGCGCTCGATTGATGAAGCGCCGTCTAATCAGTCGCTGGAACCATACGATGTTCAACTGCTCAAGGCACTGTTCCTGATCCGCTATATTCCGGACATCATCAAACCCAATGCCGACAACCTTGCAACCCTTTGCGTGGATCAGATTGATGCCGATAAGCTGGCACTCAGGCGCAAGATTCAGGAGAGCCTGACCCGTTTGGAGCGCCAGCGTCTGGTTAGCCGCAATGGCGATCTGTGGTCATTCCTGACCAACGAAGAACGCGATGTCGCCCGTGAAATCGGTCATGTCGAAGTTTCCTCCCTTGAAAAATCCCGTTTGTTGAGCGAGTTGATCTATGACGAAATTCTGGGCGGCACAACCAAGATCCGCCATCGCGAAACCAAGGGCGATTATGAAATCAATCGGCTGCTGGATGGCGCACCCTGGAAGAATGCCAGTCACGAATTGTCCTTGGAGATCATCACACCCTTGAGCGATGACTATGAGTCGTTGAATGACGCCAAAGGAATTCTGCGCAGCGCGGACCGCGCCCTGATACGCATGGCCGAAAGCAACCGGCTCGACATTGAACTTACCCTTTATCAGCAAATCGAAAAATACATCGATAGCCCCAAGGCCAGCTCGGCTGCGGCCCCGCTCAAACGTATTCTTGCCGACCGTAAAGACGAAAATCGCGAACGTCGCACCCGCTTGGTCGAGCAGCTCAGCAATGCAATGGTCAATGGCGATTGCTATGCCTTGGGACAAAAGCTGCCAAGCAAGGCGGCAGCGCCTTCCACGCAAGTGGATGAACTGGTCAACTACCTCATCTCCAACACCTACACCAAACTGACTTATCTCAAGGTGCGTCAGCCTGATCCGGTTGCCGAGATCAAGGCAATTTTGATGACCGACAGTATCGGGCAGCATTCCTTGGCGTTGGGTGGAGAAGAAGGTAATCCACTCGCGCTCAATGAAATGCGCGAATACCTCCAGCTCAAAGCCAGCCAAAGCCGCGTGCTGCTGTCCGACGTGGTAGATCGTTTCAGCGGTGCGCCGTGGGGATGGAAGCCGGATTTTGAAATCGTATTGTTGATTGCCCGTTTGTACATGGCAGGCGAGATCAAGCTTATTTCTGACAATTCCGATCTTGAGCCAGGCAATGCGATTGAGCCGCTCACCAAGTCCGTGCGCTTCAAACAAGTATCCATCCTCAAGCGCAAATCTGCCGATGCAGTTCAGCTCAAACTAGCCCGCGATTTACATAAAGACCTGTTTTCAGAAATCGGGCGAGATGACGAAGACGGGCTGGTTGCGGATTTCCGTGCCAACCTTGCCGAGTGGCAAGCTAAGTTGAAGGAATACTCTCATCTGTCCACCACCAAGCATCACCCCGGCAAGGCGGCCATTGACCAAGCCCTGTTGCGCATTTCCAAGCAATTGGCGATCCGTGACCCTTTTGAATTCGTTGAAGCCATTCTGGCTCATAAGGGTGAGTGGCTGGATGCTGCCGACGATATTCACGATCTCATCAGCTTCTATAAGACGCAAATTACCACATGGCGCCGAATGCTCGAAGCTCTGCAACGATTCGAACCGAATCGCCCCGCACTTACCAAAGAGGGGGTGGCGGCAAACGCATTGCAGCAACTGGAAGCAATTCGCGACAACCCCACGCCGTATCAGCAAATCAACCAGATCGAGGCGTTGATCCAATCCGTAGAGGCGGTGAATGCCAAGCTGGTCGATTCCAAGCGCGAGCATGCGTTGCTGTTGCTGGAAAAGAAAATCGCCGAAGTGAGCCAGGCTCTGGATCAAGCTCACGCACAGGCTGACTTGCGCAACCGTGCGCTGCTGTCATTGCAACAAATCAAGCTGGACATCGCAGCCCAGACCAGCATCCCGCAAATCCATTACTTGCAGGAACAGTCTGGCAATGCGCTGGATGGCGCAATGGACATGATTACCGCAGCAGTGAGCGAAGCAGCCAAACTTCAGCCGTTCGCCGTAAAAGCGCCGGGTGACACCACTACCGTTATTAACATCGGCACAACACAGGCAACACAAACAGTAGCACCCAAACCCGCCAAGGTGATTCGCGCCGCTGATCTATCCAGTAAATCCTATCTGGAAACCGAGGTGGAAGTGGAGGAATATCTGGCGAAGCTCAGGGCTGAATTGCTTGCCGCAATCAAGGCGGGGCAGCGTGCGCGGATTCAGTAAGTACCGCGATTTGCGCTAGGAATAACTTGGCTTAAGGGGTATGATCATGTATGAAACGTTAATGAGAATACATCCATGAGAGCGCAATTATCCACGCAGAGTAAAACGACACCTCTTGTCAGGCACGTTCGTGCCGGCAAGGTCTATCGTCGAGAAGACCTGGTGCCATATTCAACGAATGTGAATCGTGAGTTGCAGCAGCTGGTTGCTCAGGGTCTGTTGCAGAAGCTGGCTCAAGGTATGTATTACAAGCCCAAGAAAAACGTGTTTGGTGAAGTGCCGCCCAGCGAGAGTGATTTGCTCGCGGTTTTTCTGAAAGATAAAAATTTTTTTAGTTTCAATCCCAGCGTCTATAACTCGCTGCGTCTAGGCACAACCCAGCTCTACAACAAGACCATCGTTTATAACCACAAGCGGCATGGCGTGTTCGAGTTGGATCAACGTCTATACGATTTCCGGATGAAGCCGCGCTTCCCAAAGCCAACCCAAGTGACGACCGAATACCTGCTGGTTGATATGCTCAATAATCTTTCTGATTTGGCGGAGGATGAAGAGCAGGTGCTTGAACGGGCGCAAAAGAAGCTCAATCAGTTCGATGCCAAAAAGCTGAACAAGGCTCTGGTTGATTTTGGATCGGCAG
>PCWU01000140.1:0-745 GCA_002787455.1 Gallionellaceae bacterium CG11_big_fil_rev_8_21_14_0_20_60_62
GCCGACACCGCCGTGCGCCGCCTGGCGCGCGACGTGCGCATCGCGGTGCCGAACAGCGTGCGCAGCCCCGACGCGCAGACATTCGAGTTTGTGCAGACCAGTGATGGCGGCCGTTATCGTTCTGGCCCGCCCGGCAACCGTCTGATATTCAACGGCTCCGACACCAGTTTCCAGGTGCTGAGCGGGTCTGTCGCTACCGCCGTGGCGGTCAATGATCATATCGTCATCGGCAGCAGCCAATCGGACGGCAGTGTGGTGTACGACCGGCTGGGACTGCGCCTGGTCAGCAACTACAATGCGGGCACGCAGACCATCACGATGAACCAGGGGCTGGTCAGCGCGCTGGAAATGCCGACGCGCCGCTTCGATGTGATTGATGCCGCGCAGGGTGCGGTGACCTATGCCTGTGAGGGGGTTGGGACGGATGGCAACGGCAACGGGACCGGCGTGTTGCGACGGTACTGGAACTACTGGGACTTTACGTCGAACAGAACAAGCTGGGCGGCCCCGGTTGGCGGCAGCAATGCCATACTGGCCAATCGGATCAGCGGCTGCAACGTCGAATACGTATTGGCCAACCAGGGCTTCGGCTTGTTGGTCGTGCGCCTGACCCTGAAAGAAGCCAACGAAAGCGTGACGCTGCATCACCAGATGCACGTCAATAACGTGCCATGAGAAAAATCATTTCGTCATTCCGGCGCAGGCCGGAAAACAAGCCGAAGGCGAGTTTCGAGGAACGGCCATC
>PCWU01000140.1:764-1072 GCA_002787455.1 Gallionellaceae bacterium CG11_big_fil_rev_8_21_14_0_20_60_62
AAGCCTTGCGCAGCAAAACATGCAATGGGTTTGGCTCGCTACGCGAGAGTCATCCAATCAACTGGATTCCCGCCTGCGCGGGAATGACGGGACGGGGACTACAGCGCGGTTTCAGCATCATCACCGCCATCTTTCTGCTGGTGGTGCTGTCCTTCCTGGGGATTGCGATGGTGTCTTTTTCCACCTCGCAACATCAAAGTTCGGCCATGGACGTGATGGGCTCGCGCGCCTATCAGGCGGCGCGGGCGGGCATGGAGTGGGCGGCATTCAATGTCACGCAAAGCCCGTACAATGCCGGAGCGCCGGCA
>PCWU01000140.1:1097-1400 GCA_002787455.1 Gallionellaceae bacterium CG11_big_fil_rev_8_21_14_0_20_60_62
GGATGTACGACATCACCAGCACCGCTACCACCGGCGGCGTGGCGCGCGTGGTTAGCGTGAAGATGGGCAAGTGATCAGAGGGTTGCCGGGGTGAGTCAAGGCGATCAATCATCAGTCATGCGGGGACAAGTAATGTACGGCGGTTGTGCGATACAATCGCGCGCATTTTGTGCGCCTTATGCCGGCCAAAAAAGTAGAATATAAAAAAGAAAAAGAAGGAGATTAGCGTGGTGGAATTGAAAAAATTATCAAGATTTCTGTGGGCCATTCTGGCGCTGGCTGCGTTTGCGGGCGAAGCAGCGG
>PCWU01000140.1:1434-1737 GCA_002787455.1 Gallionellaceae bacterium CG11_big_fil_rev_8_21_14_0_20_60_62
ATTGCCGGCCTGACGATCAACGCAGGCGCGCGTTTGGTAGACGCAGGCAATGATTTGACCGTTACGGGGAATGTGCTGATCAACGGCACCTATGATGGCAGCGGCAACAACGGCAGTCTGATCATGACTGGCAATGGCTCCACGCTTTCCGGCACGGGTACCGTCATTGACATCAAACGTATTCAAATCGATGCCGACGTCACTATTCCAGCCGGTGCCAATTTGAACCTTACCCTGGACAGCGAGATTCGTGTCGGCAACAACAATCCGGCCACTCTGACCATTGATGGCACGATCACCGGC
>PCWU01000140.1:1752-2848 GCA_002787455.1 Gallionellaceae bacterium CG11_big_fil_rev_8_21_14_0_20_60_62
CGTGATCATCAACGGCACGCTTAATGCGCCCAATTCGTTTGTGGAAATCCAGCAGGGCGGCACGGTCACCAATAACGGCACGGTGGCGTTGCAGTATCTCGATGGCAATGGCGATACGGGAACTACTTGGACGCAAGGGACGAATTCGAGTCTGACCTTGTCGCAACCCACTCAAGGCTGGAATGGCACATTCAATGCCTCTACCAACGGCAACACGGTGACCTTCAACGGCACCGCCGCCCCTTTCGATCCGGCGACCTATTACAACATTGGCGGCACCAATGTAACGTGTCCGCACCCGCCTAGCATCACGGTGCTGGGAAGCACGCCTTGTGTGACATTTCCAACGGTAACTTCGATCAATGCTGCCAGCGCCAATCCGACTGCGCCAGCCACCATCGTTGCATGGACTATAACGTTCAGCGCGAGCGTGACCGGAGTTGATGCGACAGATTTCACACTGGTGCAAAGTGGCGGCGTAAGTGGCGCATCCATCACTGACGTAACGGTCAGCGGCACAACTTGGACGGTGACGGCGAATACCGGCAGTGGCACCGGCACGCTGGGGCTGAATCTGGTGGATAACGATACGATCCAGAATGGCAGCGGGCAGAAACTGGGCGGAACGGGCGCGGGCAACGGTAATTTCACCGGGCAGGTCTATACCGTCGCCGCGCCGATGACTTGTATCACCGACGATTTCGGCGCGGGCCTCGATGCGAATTTATGGAAGGTGTTGACCGTTAAAGGTGCGTTTACGCCGCAAGTGGTCAATCTTGGCGGAGGAGATTACCGCCTGCGCCTGACGGACACCGGCGGGAATGAGGCCACCTTCGCACAACTGAAACGAACCTTCCCTGGTGCGGGCAACAAGATCGTGCTCGAGATCGATTATTTTGCCTATGGCGGCTCGGGTGCGGACGGTATCGCGGTGACCTTTTCCGACTCGGCGATTTCTTCCACCACCGGGGGATTTGGCGGCTCGCTGGGCTATGCAAGGAATGGGGTTAACGATGGATTCGGCGGCGGCTGGCTTGGTATCGGATTGGATGAGTATGGCAATTTCCCCAATCCGACCGAAGGACGCACGGGTTAT
>PCWU01000140.1:2861-3503 GCA_002787455.1 Gallionellaceae bacterium CG11_big_fil_rev_8_21_14_0_20_60_62
AATCCGACCGAAGGACGCACGGGTTATCCGGCCGGATGGGTCGCGCCCGCGCCCGCTAACAAGGCAGCCGGTTTTTACAAGACCAATGTTTCCATTCGCGGCAGCGGCAGTGGCCAGGTAGGATACAGCCTGCTGGCGAACACGGGCGTGCTGGCAACTCCGGTTGCTCCAGCAGGCGGTGCAGCGGGTGCGACACCCTACCGTTATCGTTTCACCATCGATCACAGCAACGGCGTGAATGCCTGGGTGACGGTGGAACGCGATACTACCGCAACGGGGACTGCATATCAGACGCTGGTGCCGACCTTTGATGTCAAGGCGGCCAACAGCGGCCAGGTTGCCGTTCCGCCAAGCTGGCTGATTTCATTCACCGGCTCCACCGGCGGTGCGACCAATTTCCACGAATTCAAACAAGTCAGAGTGTGTGCAAACACCATCGTCGGCGGCGGCCCGCATCATCTGGAAATTCAGCATCCGGACGGCACCGGGGTGACCTGCACGCCGAGCACGCTGACCATCAAGGCGTGTGCGGATAATTCGAATCCCTGCACACCGTATACCGGCGGCGTCAATGGCACATTGAGCGCAAGTGGTGCGCCGACAGTGAACTGGGACGGCACGACCGGCGGTGCGGCAGGCGCC
>PCWU01000053.1:299-5674 GCA_002787455.1 Gallionellaceae bacterium CG11_big_fil_rev_8_21_14_0_20_60_62
TTCCATGACGGCGTAGTCGATGGAGTCGTCCGGCACGGCCTTGAACGAGGCGGCATCGAGTTCGAGCTGGCTAAAGCCCGCACCGGCGGCGGTGCGCGATTGGGCGATGCAGGCGCGGGCGGCGTCCAGAATGGCGGGACAGTGCTGCGCCATTTCGCGCAGCATGACGCCGGCCCGGAAGCAGAACATGCCGGAGTTCCACAGGAAGTTGCCGGAGGCGACATACGCTTGCGCGGTGGCAAGGTCTGGTTTTTCGACGAAACGTTTGACGCTGTTGCCCTGTGCTTCGATGTAGCCATAGCCGATTTCGGGACGGTCGGGGCGAATGCCAAAGGTGACGAGTTTGCCTTGCGCGGCGAGTTGCATCGCACTGGCGACGTCACCCGCCAAGGCGGCCTGGTCGGCGATGAGGTGGTCGGCGGCGAGCACCAGCAGGCAAGCGTCCTCGCCGTGAATAGCCGCGACTTGTAATGCCGCAGCCGCGATGGCGGGGGCAGTGTTGCGTCCAAACGGTTCTAGAATGTAGCGGTTGAATAAATTCTGATGGGCGGGAATGGCGGCGACTTCGCGGTATTCGTCCGCGGTCTGGAACACGAGTTCGCGGTTGGTCACGGTCAGGATCTCGGCGACGTCATCCAGTACGGCGCCGCGCAACCAGGCTTTTTGCAACAGGCTTTGCCCGTCGGCGAGGCGGATGAACGGCTTGGGGTGCAATTCGCGCGAGACGGGCCACAGGCGGGAACCGGCACCGCCGCAGAGGATAGTGGGGATAAGTTTGATCATTTTTATTGGGCGGATAGCCGGTCAATTGGTTTAAACCGTTCCGCATTATAGGATATTTCCTAAATCAAAGCCGGGCAGCCATTTATTCCCATTTCCCGAATCCGAAGCCTGCGCCGGAAGCGCGGCCGTTAGGGTTAAAACCATGTTTCTCGTTCGCCCTTTCTCCCGCTTGCGGAGGAAAGTTGGATAGGGGGAAACGGGCATGGCAAGTCCCTTCATCGGAGTTGGCCTACTTGCCATGCCGGTTCGGGTGATTGCCGGCAGCGGTGGCCGCCGCAAGCAATACCGCGATGGTCGTGCTGTAAAAAGCTGCGGTCATTTTCAGATCGAACGTCTCGACCGTCAGCCCGAATACGAAAAATCCAAGCGTGACACACATGCCCATGATGGCTGAGATGGCTTGTGGGCGATGAACCGATTTGGCCTGACGCAAAAACAAATAGAACGGAATAAAATATACGGCCATCACAAACCCGAGGCCAAAGATTCCAAAGCGGACGGTTTGTGCGAGGATCTCGCTGTGCACTTCGCCCCGGCCAAATTCGGCGGCGAGCGGCGTGATACGGCCGACCTCGCTCATGGGTTGCATCGCCTCCGCAAACCCCCCGGCGCCAACCCCGAAAAACGGATTTTCGGCAATCAGGTGCAAAGCTGCGCCCCACAATTGCAGGCGAATCCCGATTGAGGTATCGGCATGACCCGCCCTGAACTGGGACAAGTCGGAAAAAATCATCCCTATCCGCAATTGAATCGGCTCTATCGACCAGCTGACCAACCCGATCACCAGCACGGCCAGCGCGAAAAGCAGTACCGTCCGCATGACATATTTGGTTTGCAGGTGCGCATAGATATAGATGGCAATGAAAATCGGGATTGCAATCCAGCTTCCGCGCGCCTGGGATAAAACCGAAACGATCAGCCCGGCGACAAAGCCGCTTATCTTGAGCAACTTGAGCGGCAGGCTGTCCCGGCCCGTCCAATTGATGCCGAACAGCGACAGAAACGCCAGCAATATCGCCATGTCGCCCAGGTGAATGTGATTCAGGAATGAGGTTTGGGCATACGCGTGCCAGCGATTCTCCACCCATACCGCGAGCAGCGCGGCAATCGCACCCAGCGGAAAAGCATATTGCAGGGCGTGGAAGACTTTTTCCGTGCCCGCATGGCGCAGCGCCAACAGGATGGGAACGGCCAGCAGAAACCTTGCGGCTGAATCAAAATACCGTGCAGTTAAATCATGGTGGTAGATTTGCACGATTAAAATTGCGACCAAGCCGGATGACATGGCCAGGGCAAAGGCAATTTCTCCAGCCTGCAGGGGCAGGTGTTTTCTGCAACCGGCAAGCAGGAGCATAACGGAAAGGATTGCCAACACGAACATACTGCCGTTCATGCCGCCGCGCACGAGAAAAAGCAATGCCGGATAGGCCAGCAGTAGCGCGCCAAGGATATTCTCAGCTGCAATGTTATATGGTTTGATTGGCGGCTTCATTGGGCGGGGTGCATGATGCGTGAGGTTTTCCTCAGTTAGGCGAATGGTATCAAAATCTGGCGCTGCTCCGGAGCGTTCCCGGTTTTTCCCCGGTCAGGCGAAGTGTGCGTAAATATTTTCATACTCATGCGCCACGACATCCCATCCGCGCACGAACGCGGGGATCGTATCGGTTCGATCAAGCTGCGCTGCCACTGCGCGCTTCCATTGTTCTATGGGCGCAACCAGTTGTACCACTGCCCCCGCCCCGGCGCTCACCTGTGCTGCCGCACCGCAGGCATCCGACACCACCACCGGCACGTGTGCGGCCATCGCTTCGGAGATGACCATGCCGTAGGGTTCGGCTTTGGCGGGATGCAGCAGCACGTCGATCTTTGCAAAATGCGCGTTGCCGGTACGCCACCCGAGCAGGTGATAGCCGCCTTGCCAGCCTTTGAACAAATGCGCCACTTCGTTTTCGTTCGGTCCGACCACCCAAAGTTCAAGCTGCGGTCGCGTTTTGCGCAGTTCAGCGACAATTTTTACCGCGAGTGGCAGGCCCTTGCGCTGCCATTCTCGCCCGACGAATCCGACGATACCGCCGTTGCTTGGCACGTTGTGCGGCGCGCGCACGACACCGGGCAGCACGCCGGGGACGATGGGGGGGGTGAGTTTGTACGCGTATTCCGGATAGTAGCGGGCCAGCTGTTTGGCGATGATGGCAGAGTTGGGGACGATACGCTTCGCCACGCGCAGTTCGCGCCGTTCCAGCCACAGTTGCATCGCCACGCGGGGGGAAATTTTTTTCCACCAGGGGAAGTCGCGCACGGCGGCAAACGGCGGGCCGTGGAAGGTGGTGACGTCGTGCACGCCGATGCGCTCGTGGCTGTGAATCAACCAGCCGGGTTGCGGATGCGATTCAAGCCAACCATCGACACGGCGACTAAAGCGCAAGTAAGCCAGCCAGCGCGGCCGTTGCGCCAACCTGCCCAGCTCATGCACCGCGATGCCCGGCGGTGGCTCTGCCAGCGATTGTTCGCACAGCACTTGTACCTGATGGCCGAGTTTTGCCTGTTCGCGCGCGGTTTCCCAGACATAGCGTTCCATGCCTCCCACCGGGCCGTAGCGTCTGACGATGTGGATGATTTTCATGCGGGCGGCTTATCCGGGGTGTGTTCGCCTGATCGATTGCGCGCCATATTCAGCGCGATTAGCTTGCGATATTTGAGCCACGTCGTGCGCGCGTTCATGCCGGCAATCTGCCAGCCGGCCCGGCCGTCCAGAATTCCCAGCCGGAAGATGTAGGTGCGCACAAATGCCCAGCCGGCACTGGTCGCCGCACGCAGCCCACTGGCGCGCTGACCTGCGGCATACATTTGTTGCGCGGCGGCGGTCGAGTATGCCGCCACCTTGCGCTCGACATCGGCGCGACCGTGATAACTGTAATGCAGCAACGGTGTATGCAATTTTTCGGTGCGGCCATGCAGTTGCACGCTTTCATGCACCAGCAGGTTATGGAAGCTGCCTTTGCCGCGCCGAAACAGGCGCAACACGTAGTCCGGATACCAGCCGCTGTGACGGATGAAGGTACCGCAAAACTGCGACAGACGCGGGCTGCAGTAGCCGTCCGCGTTGCCGTCGAGCATCGCCGCTTCGAGTTCGGCACGCAGTTCCGGCGTGACGCGCTCATCGGCGTCGATGGAGAACACCCAATCGGATGTGGCGTAGCCCAGTGCGCGGTTTTTTTGCGGGCCGAAACCGGGCCAGTCGTGCTCATACACGCGCGCGCCCAGCGATCGGGCGATGGCAACGGTTTCGTCCGTGCTGCCGGAATCGACCACGATGATCTCGTCCGCCCACGCCACCGATTGCAGACATTCGCGGATGTTGGCGGCTTCATTGCGGGTGATGAGGATGACAGAGAGGGGCATAAGCCTGGCTTTATTCAATCACATGCAGGTGCTTCGCTTGCGCACCCGACACTGCACTCGGATTGATTCGCCGGTCAAGAGTGACGAAACGCCCACCGTGTCTGACGGCCAGCGCCAGCAGATACAAATCCGTCACCTGCCGGTGGCCCAGCATTTGTTTCCAATCAAAGGTTGTCCTGTCCAACAGATTGACATCGGCCACCCAGAATTCGTGGTGCGATGTAGCGGCTGCCTCAGCCAGCCTTTCGGCAATCTGCGCTGCCGGTAGCGGGGCCGGATAATTTGGTTGCGACAGGATTCGGATGCAGCCATTCTGGGTCAGCGGGCAGGATGCCCATCCGGGTTCAATGTTGCTCTCCAACCACGACCGCGCCAGCCCATGACGGATATGACCGGCATCAAGCAAGGCGATCAACACGTTCACATCCAGCAATGCGCGCATTACATTCCCTCTTGGTCGCGCAGCCGATCTACGATGTCGTTGGTTGCAATCACACCGCGCGACGCAAATGGCCGAAACCCGCCGACTTGCCTGGCTTGCGGCTGGTTTTGTGACTCGCCGCCCGCAAGCGCCTGTCGCAACAATCTGGAAACCACCTGTCCGGCGGAGATATTTTGCAAACGCGCCAATTCCTTGGCTGCCGCCAGCACATCATCTTCAATATCTATGGTCGTTCTCATTTTACCTCCGCATCGCATCTTGATGCTAGCGCATCAAGATGCGATGCGTCAAGAAATCCTCTGCTGTAACTTGCAACCCCTGCTGTAGCGAATAGGGTGCCACCCATCCTAACTCGCTGCGCATCTTGTGGTTGTCAACTTGCAGCGAACCCAGAAGGCGCTCGATCTGTGCAGTCGTTCCGGTGAGCCTTGCCGCCAACTTCAGCAACGCGGGCGGACATGGGAACAAGCGGGCCGGGTGACCCATCGCCACCCCCAGTCGGCGCAACAATTCAGGCGTGGAGATATCTTCGCCATCGCTGACCAGATAAGTCTGCCCGTCGGCGGCAGGATGGGTTGCACAAGTAATCAGCGCATCGGCCAGATTGCCAACATAGAGCAGACTGCGCCGGTTGTGAACGGAGGCGAACGGTAGCGGAATGCCCCGGGCCAGCACCTTGAGCATCTGCGCGAAATTGCCTTTCACGCCCGCGCCATAGACCAGCGGCGGGCGCACGATGACCACTTCC
>PCWU01000053.1:5699-5920 GCA_002787455.1 Gallionellaceae bacterium CG11_big_fil_rev_8_21_14_0_20_60_62
GGTAAATATGTTCTGCACCCCTCCCCCATTCACGGGGGAGGGGCCGGGGGAGAGGGTGCTTTCACCGTTCACTTTGATGGAGCTGACATACACCAACCGCTTGACGCCGGCGGCCGCTGCCTGCCGCGCCAGATTCTCCGTGCCAGCGACATTCACCTCACGGAAAGCGGCCAGCGGGTCGGCGGCGGATTCGTGCATGACGTGCACGCGGGCGGCGAGAT
>PCWU01000053.1:5948-6130 GCA_002787455.1 Gallionellaceae bacterium CG11_big_fil_rev_8_21_14_0_20_60_62
GATGGATGACGACATCGATATTGCGCAAGGCATCAGCCCAGTCGGTGTGACCGTTGATATCGCCGACGGCTACGGCATCACTTTCTTCTTCCCGCCTGTTGCGCAGCGCCCGCCGGACGGAATGGGCGTTTTGCTGCAATGCTGCAACAAGCGCGTTGCCGACGAATCCGTTGGCGCCGGTG
>PCWU01000053.1:6143-6221 GCA_002787455.1 Gallionellaceae bacterium CG11_big_fil_rev_8_21_14_0_20_60_62
TTTGCCCGCCAATCTACGCCGCTCGTTCATTTTGATTTAAATGCGGCCATCGGCAGCAACATCCGGCACGCCTGCCCC
>PCWU01000056.1:0-5287 GCA_002787455.1 Gallionellaceae bacterium CG11_big_fil_rev_8_21_14_0_20_60_62
GCGATTGGACTCGAACCAACGACCCC
Organism: Gallionellaceae bacterium CG11_big_fil_rev_8_21_14_0_20_60_62; assembly: GCA_002787455.1. Classification (GTDB taxonomy): domain Bacteria; phylum Pseudomonadota; class Gammaproteobacteria; order Burkholderiales; family Gallionellaceae; genus Sideroxyarcus. Next base: position 27 of record PCWU01000056.1, read on the forward strand.
CACCATGTCAAGGTGGTGCTCTAACCAGCTGAGCTACGCGCCTGTAAAAGGCCGCGCATTGTAACCGAACAGCACGAACGCGCAAAGAAATTATTTCGAAAACTTGCGCTAATTTGGCAACGTTCGCTGTTGATTTAATCCGGATAACTGATCAGTGCGACGGAAGCGGACAATGCCATATCACGCCGGAGCCAAGCACGGCGAACGGGTTACTGGCGCGATGCTTCGCAGACCCGCAGACAACGCGGGATCAATGTTTGAAATTCGAAGCGGCTCCGGGTTCAGCGGCGGCGGCCGGCGGCGGAGGTGCCGGCACTTCTTCCGCCAACGGCAGCGGCTCGCGTTCCAATGCGATCGCCAGCACTTGCTCTATCCATTTGACCGGGTGGATGTCCAGCTTGTTTTTGACGTTATCCGGAATCTCGACCAGATCCTTCACATTCTCTTCCGGAATCAGCACGACCTTGATCCCGCCACGCTGCGCGGCGAGCAATTTTTCCTTCAGTCCGCCAATCGGCAAAATCTCGCCGCGCAAGGTGATCTCGCCGGTCATCGCCACATCGGCTCGCACCGGAATGCCGGTCAGCGCCGACACCATGGCGGTGCAAATCCCGGCACCGGCGCTGGGGCCGTCCTTGGGTGTCGCGCCTTCCGGCAGGTGGATGTGCAGATCGTTCTTCTCGTAGAAGTTCTCCGCAATACCCAGGGAACGCGCGCGCCGGCGCACCACGCTGAGTGCCGCCTGAATCGACTCCTGCATCACCTCGCCCAACGTACCGGTGGTCGTCGTTTTACCTTTTCCCGGAAGAACCGCAGTCTCGATGGTCAGCAATTCCCCGCCCACCTCTGTCCACGCCAGTCCGGTGACCTGGCCGATCTGGTTGTTCTTTTCAGCAATGCCGTAGCTATAGCGGCGCACACCGAGATATTTGTCCAGATTGCGCGCGCTGACCGTCACCTTGCTCACACGATCCTTGGTCAGCAAGGCCTTCACGATCTTGCGGCAGATCTTGGAAAGTTCGCGCTCCAGACCGCGCACCCCCGCCTCGCGCGTGTAGTAGCGCAAAATGTCGCGGATCGCGCTTTCCGTAACCGACACTTCTTCCGGCTTGAGGCCGTTATTCTTGATCGCCTTGGGCAGCAGATAGCGGATCGCAATATTGACCTTTTCATCTTCGGTGTAGCTCGATACATGGATCACTTCCATGCGGTCCAGCAACGGTGCCGGGATGTTCATACTGTTGGAAGTGGCGACGAACATCACGTCCGAAAGATCATATTCGACCTCGACATAGTGATCGACGAAGGTGTGGTTCTGCTCCGGATCGAGCACTTCCAGCAAAGCGGAAGAAGGGTCGCCACGAAAATCCATCCCCATCTTGTCCACTTCATCCAGCAGGAACAGCGGGTTCTTCACCCCGACCTTGCTCATGTTTTGCAGAATCTTGCCCGGCATCGAGCCAATGTAAGTGCGACGATGGCCGCGAATCTCCGATTCGTCGCGCACGCCGCCCAGCGACATGCGCACGAACTTGCGGTTGGTGGCGCGCGCGATGGATTGCCCCAGCGAGGTCTTGCCCACGCCCGGGGGACCAACCAGGCACAGGATCGGCGCTTTCATCTTCTCCACCCGCTGTTGCACCGCCAGATACTCGACGATGCGCTCCTTGACCTTTTCCAGGCCGTAGTGATCCGCTTCCAGAATTTCTTCCGCGTGCTTCAGATCGGTGTCGATTTTGGTTTTTTTCTTCCACGGCAGGCCGATCAGCACGTCGATGTAGTTGCGCACCACAGTCGCCTCGGCCGACATCGGCGACATCAAACGCAGCTTCTTCAGTTCGGATTCGGCCTTGGCGCGGGCCTCCTTCGGCATGTGCGCGGATTTGATCTTCTTTTCGATCTCTTCGATATCCGCGCCGTCCTCGCCCTCGCCCAGTTCCTTCTGGATGGCTTTGACCTGCTCGTTCAGGTAGTACTCGCGCTGGCTCTTTTCCATCTGCCGTTTGACCCGGCCGCGGATGCGCTTTTCCACCTGCATGATGTCCAGTTCAGCTTCGAGCAGACCAAGCAGATGTTCCAGCCGTTTACGCACATCGAAGATCTCCAGCACTTCCTGCTTTTGCTCCAGCTTGAGCGGCAGATGAGCGGCAATGGTGTCGGCCAGGCGTCCGGCATCGTCGATGCCGGCCAGCGAAGTCAAAATCTCCGGCGGGATTTTTTTATTCAGTTTTACATACTGGTCGAACTGGCTGATCAGCGCGCGGCGCATCGCCTCGGCCTCGCTGTCCGGATGTTCGTCCGCCGGCACCGGCTCGACTTCGGCATCCAGATGTGAATCGTCATCCAGCACGCGCAACACCTTGGCGCGCCGGGTGCCCTCCACCAGCACCTTGACTGTGCCGTCCGGCAGCTTGAGCATCTGCAGAATATTGGCAATGCTGCCGATGCGATAAATGTCTTCGGTGGCCGGTTCGTCCTTGGCGGCGGATTTTTGCGCCACCAGCACGATACTCTTGCCCGCCTCCATCGCAGCTTCCAGCGCCTTGATGGATTTTGCCCGCCCGACGAAAAGGGGAATCACCATGTGCGGAAAGACCACAACATCGCGCAAAGGCAGGAGCGGAAAGGTTTCCGTGGCAACAGAAGGAAAATTGGATTCAGTCATGGTAGTCCGATAAGGGTTGGATTCGGGCTAGAAGTGGGGGCTGGAACAGTGAATTCAAGCCCCCGCAGTCATGCCACTTTGGGCGTGTCGGCGTACATGACGACGGGCGCGATCCCGCCGCCGGTTTCGTCCAGCACGACCTTTTCGACTTTATCGGTGGAGGGTAGATCGAACATGGTATCCAGCAAGGCTAGTTCCAGGATCGAGCGCAGGCCGCGCGCGCCGGTCTTGCGTGCCATGGCTTTTTTTGCAATCGCAGTCAGTACGTTGCCGGTGAATTCGAGCTCTACCCCTTCCATGGCAAATAATTTCTGGTATTGCTTGGTCAGGGCATTGGTCGGCTCGGTCAGAATCCGGATCAGTGCGGCTTCATCCAGCCCTTCCAGCGTTGCCACCACCGGCAACCGTCCGACAAATTCCGGAATCAGGCCAAATTTGATCAAATCTTCCGGCTCCACCTCGCGCAATACTTTGCCCACATCCTGGCCGTCATCGCGCTTGGCGAGTTTGGCGGAGAATCCAATGCCGGCCTTTTCCGAACGGTCGCGAATCACTTTTTCCAAACCGTCAAAGGCGCCGCCGCAGATGAACAGGATGTTGGTGGTATCGACCTGCAAAAAATCCGTATTCGGATGCTTTCGCCCGCCCTGCGGCGGAATCGAGGCCTTGGTGCCTTCGATCAGCTTGAGCAACGCCTGCTGCACCCCCTCTCCCGACACATCGCGGGTGATCGACGGGTTGTCCGACTTGCGCGAAATTTTGTCGATCTCGTCGATATACACGATGCCTCGCTGCGCCCGTTCGACGTCATAGTCGCAGGCCTGGAGCAATTTCTGGATGATATTCTCGACATCCTCTCCGACATAACCAGCTTCGGTCAGGGTGGTCGCGTCCGCCATGACGAACGGCACATTCAGCAAGCGGGCAAGGGTCTGCGCCAGCAGGGTCTTGCCCGAACCGGTGGGGCCGACCAGCAGGATGTTGCTTTTTGCCAGCTCGACGCCGTCGTCGTTCTTGTGCTTAAGCCGCTTGTAGTGGTTGTACACCGCCACCGCGAGGATTTTTTTGGCCTGGCGCTGACCGATGACATAATCATCCAAACGCTGGCAGATTTCGTGCGGCGTGGGCAAATCGTTTTTGTCCGATTTTGCGCCGTCGAGTCCTGCCTGGGTCTCTTCGCGGATGATATCGTTGCACAGCGCGACACACTCGTCGCAAACGAACACCGAAGGACCGGCGATCAGCTTGCGCACTTCATGCTGGCTCTTGCCGCAGAACGAGCAATACAAAAGTTTGTCGCCCTTGTTGATTTCGGTCGTCATTTCACCCTCCTTTGCGCCTCAAATACCTGTCCGGATCAAGCCCGCTTGTCCAGCACCTGATCGATCAGACCATATTCCACGGCAGCTTTCGCCGTCAGGAAGTTATCCCGCTCACTGTCGCGCGCAATCTCTTCCACGTTACGCCCGGTGTGCTGCGCCATCAGCTTGTACAACTGCTCGCGCAAACTCAATATGTATTTGGCGTGGATCTCAATGTCGGTCGCCTGCCCCTGAAACCCCCCCAGCGGCTGATGGATCATCACCGTGGAGTTGGGCAATGCAAAGCGCTTGCCCTTTGCGCCAGCCTGCAACAGAAAAGCCCCCATCGAAGCCGCCATGCCGATGCACAGGGTCGAGACCTGCGGCTTGATGAACTGCATGGTGTCGTAGATTGCCATGCCGGCCGAAATGGATCCGCCTGGCGAGTTGATATACAGATGAATGTCCTTGTCCGGATTTTCCGATTCCAGGAACAGCAACTGTGCCACCACCAGGTTCGCCACATGGTCGTTGATCGGCCCGACCAGGAAAATCACCCGTTCTTTCAGCAGGCGCGAGAAGATATCGTAGGCGCGCTCGCCGCGGCCGCTGGTCTCCACCACCATCGGGACCAGGCCGGAATCCTGCGGTTCCATTGAATGTTGTAGTGCGCCCTGAATCATCTCAACTCTCCATCAATTCGTTCAATTTAACCGTTTGTTCGGTAACTTTTGCACCGGCCATCACCCATGCCACCACATTATCTTCCAGCACCAGGTTCTCGATTTCCTGCAAACGCGATCTGTCGGCACGATACCACTGCCGCACTTCTTCCGGCCGCTCGAAACTTTGCGCGTATTCGTTGACCAGCGCTTCGACCTGCTCCACCTTGGGATGCAGATCGTGCTGCTTGACCAGTTCCGCCAGGATCAACCCCAGCTTGATACGCTTTTCGGCGCGCTCAAGAAACATATCGGCCGGCAGCTGGAGGCCTTGGGGGATCTTCATGCCGCGCCCTTCCATGTCGCGCACCGTCTGTTCCATCAGGCGCTGCGCCTCGCCCTGCACCAGCACCTGCGGCGCGGCGAGTTGCGACACTTTAAGCAGCAGATCCATCGCCGCGTCCTTGTTGCGCACCTTGACCCGGCGCTGCGCTTCGCGCGCGACGTTGTCGCGGATCTCCTGGCGGAATTTTTCCATATCGCCATCGGCCACGCCCATTTCGCGGGCGAAATCCGCGTCGATTTCCGGCAGATGCGGCGCCTCCACCGCATGCACCGTAATCGTGAAAGTGA
>PCWU01000056.1:5302-5622 GCA_002787455.1 Gallionellaceae bacterium CG11_big_fil_rev_8_21_14_0_20_60_62
GCCCGCTTTGCTGCCGACCAGCGCGTTCTCGAAATCCGGCAGCATGCGCCCGGCGCCCAGCACCACCGCAAAGTCCTTGGCGGAGCCACCTTCAAACGGCACTCCCTCCAGGGTTCCCGCAAAGTCGATCCGCACCTGGTCTTCATTTTGCGCGACACGGTCTGTGGCGCGGTATTCAACCCGCTGCTTGCGCAGGGTCTGAATCGTCTCTTCGACGTCGGAATCGGCCAGATTGAACACTGCGCGGGTCACCCCTTCGCCCGACAGATCGCCGATGACGACTTCCGGATACACCTCGAACGTCGCGCTGTACTCGATTT
>PCWU01000157.1 GCA_002787455.1 Gallionellaceae bacterium CG11_big_fil_rev_8_21_14_0_20_60_62
AACTCGGCGGCGAGCTGACGAATAACGGAACTCGGCGGCGAGCTGACGAATAACGGCGGTGGATATTTCTCTCACCGGCGCGCCGGAGAGACCGCCGGTTTCATTGCCGTGCGGCAGGTTCCCCACCCCGTCGCGCGCCAGCGTGGTGTTGGTGGCGATGACGCCGTCAATGCGGTGTTTGATGAGCAATGCGCCGATTTGTTTGATTTGTTCCGCATCCAGGTCGGGCGCGATCTTCACTGCCAGCGGCACATATTTGCCATGCTGCTGCGCCAGTTTTTCCTGCTCCGTTTTCAGTTGCGCGAGCAGCGCATCCAGTTCGTCGCCACCCTGCAACTGGCGCAGGTTCCTGGTGTTGGGCGAAGAGATATTGATGGCGACGTAGCTGGCGCAGGGGTAAACCCTGCGCAGGCCGATAAGGTAATCGTCCGCAGCTTTTTCGATCGGAGTGTCGGCGTTCTTGCCGATGTTAATGCCGAGCACGCCCTTGAATTGCGCGCGCTTGACGTTTTCCAGCAGCGTGTCCACGCCGTGATTGTTGAAGCCCATGCGGTTGATGATGGCCTGTGCATCGGGCAGGCGGAACAGGCGCGGGCGCGGGTTGCCGGGTTGCGGGCGCGGGGTGACGGTGCCGATCTCGATGAAGCCGAAGCCGAGCGCGGCCAGACCGTTGATGCATGCGCCGTTCTTGTCCAGCCCGGCGGCGAGGCCGACCGGATTCGGAAAGGTGATGCCCATCACCGTGCGCGGATCCGGCGCGGGCTGCGGGATCAGGCGCGACAGGCCGAGGCAGTGCGCCGTGTTCAGCGTGGTCAGGGTGGCGTCGTGCGCGGTTTCCGGATCGAGCGAGAACAGCGCGGGGCGCAGCAGATTGTAGGGATTCATTTTTTGACCACAACGGAAACGGGAAAGGGTTTTTTCGGGAACAGCTCGGCGCGCGTCTTGCCGCGCCAGGCTTCGGCAATGACATCGCCCAGTTGCAGGCAGAGCAGGCCGAACAGGGCGAAGCCAGGTTGGACGTAAGCAAACGAGACTTGCAGGATCAGGTGTCCACCGCCGAGGGTAAAGGCATAAGTCAGCAGATTGCCGACAATCAGCCCAGCCAGCGCGGCCGTCAGCAACCGCCCCCAGTCACCCCGCGCCAGCCCGTCAAAGATGCTGCTCTCGTGCCATAACCCCTGCAGCCCGGCCAGCAACAACAGTGGCGCTGTCCACAGCAATCCGCTGCCGGGCCACACACTGCCCACGGTCAGACCGAGCAGCGCCAAAGCCAGCAGCGCGAGGGTAAAAAACTCGCGCGAGGCGAAGCGCGGCGCGGGCCAGCCCGCCAGCACTTTCAGCAGCGGCGCGGAACGGCCGAGGGCGGCGCGCAACAGCAGCACGGCGGGCGCAGTCAGGGCGAAGAGCAGGGTCTGCAGCAGACTGCCGGTGACATCATGGCCGGCGGGAATGAGCCAGCTTTCGGCGAACACATTGAGATAGGCGAGCAACCAGCCGAGCAGGGCACTCGCCACGGCGAGCGCCAAATAATAGTAGCGTTGCAGGCGCAGCAGCCGCTGCCCGCCGCGCAGTCCCAGCAGCCAGTCAGCCAGAAACAGCAACAACACGGCGGTAACGAGGGCCCAACCCAGCGGTGCCAAGGGCATTGGCTCGGCGGCGAGCCAGTCCGGCAATGCATCGGCGAGCAGGCGCGCCAGCAGCGGCAGGAGCAACACGGCGGCGACGAATAATCCCAGACGGCTCAGCATGATTGCAACTCCTCTTCGGTTAATGGTGTCCAGCTGCCGCTGCTCAGCCCCTGCAGAGGACGGAAATTGGCTTTGTAACGCATCTTGCGCGAGGCGCGTATCCAGTAGCCCAGATACAGATACGGCAGTTGCAGTTTGCGGCACAACTCGATCTGCCACAGCACGTTGTAGGTGCCGAAGCTGGCCTGCGCGATGTCCGGGTCGTAAAAGGTATAGACCGCCGAGAGGCCGTCGTCCATCACATCGATCACGCTGACCATGCGCAGCGCGCCACGATCGCGAAATTCCACCAGCATACTGTCCACCTGGCTTTGCAGCAGGAAATTGCGGTACTGCTCCAGCGTGTCATCGGCCATGCTGCCGCCGTCGTGGCGGATTTTTTGATAGCGCTGGTAGAGGGCGAAATATTCCGGTTTGTCCTGCAACGGCAACAGATCAACCTGCAAGTCGTGATGACGCTGCCAACTGCGGCGCTGTGCCCGCGTCGGCGCAAACTGATCGACCACGACGCGCGCCGGCACACATTGCTGGCAACCGTCGCAGCGCGGGCGATAAACGAACGTGCCGCTGCGGCGAAATCCATGCTGCACCAGTTCGCCGTACACTCTTGGGGTGATCAGAAAAGCCGGCGTGGCCACCTGCGAGCGCGCCTCCCGCCCCGGCAGATAGCTGCACGGATAGGGCACAGTGAGATAAAGCTGCAGGGTGGAGAGCGGGATGTCGTTGAGCAGGCTCATCGGAACAGGTCGGGGTCGAATTCAAAATCTCTGGCGGATTTGCAGTTTACCAACTCCTGCACGCGGGCGACGAATTCCGTGCGCGGGATTTCGCGCGCGCCGAGCGAGGCCAGATGCGCGGTGTGCATCTGGCAGTCGATCGGGCTGTTATCGCCATACCGGCGCTGCCATTGCGCGGCGAGATGGGCGAGCGCGATTTTGGACGCGTCGCGGCGGCGGCTGAACATCGATTCGCCGAAGAACATCGCGCCGATATGTACGCCATACAGGCCGCCCGCCAGTTCGCCATCCATCCATACTTCCACCGAGTGGGCATGGCCCTGCCGATGCAGCGCGCCATACGCCGCGATCATCTCTTCCAGAATCCAGGTGCCGCCGCCTTCGCCATCGCGCGGCGCGGCGCAGGCGCGCATCACCTGCGCGAAAACGGTGTCGGTGCGGATTTCGTAGGCGTGCCGGCGCAAGGTCTTGCGCAGCGATTGGGAAAGGCGAAACTCGGCGGGGAACAGAACCATGCGCGGGTCGGGGCTCCACCACAGAATCGGATCACCGGGGCCGAACCAGGGAAAGATGCCGCGCCGGTAGGCCGCCAGCAGCCGTTCCGGCGACAAGTCGCCGCCGGTGGCGAGCAGGCCGTTGGGTTGGTGCAGTGCGTGTTCGACCGGCGGGAAAGGCATGGTGGGCGAGGATACTGGGCGCGCCATTCGGTTTCAAGCAGGAATGTTGTCGTTCGCTGCCGGGGCCGTTTTGAGGATGATCGTAAATTTCGCGCCTTGCCCGGGAAAACTCTGCACCCACGCGCGGCCATGGTGTTTTTCCGCCACCATGCGCACTAACGCCAGGGCCAAGCCAATCCCCCGGCGGTGGAAAGACAGGTGAAGGGGTGGCGGTTACCCCCAGCAGCACGCGTTTGCCGCGCAAGCGTTCCGGCGCGATTTCGCCGCGCCGCTGCCCGGTTCGTCAGCCATATAGGCCGTTTGGCATATAGGCAGCAGGCGCAATCTATGCTTATTATACGGAGATCGCGGTCAAATCAGTTGGGAGGCAGGCGTGGTATTGGGTTTATTCGGCAAGAAATCGGATCATCCGCTGGCGGAAATCAAGTCTGCGCAAGCTTTGCTGGATGATATTCCAAAGGGCGATTCGCTCAAGGCGTTGCAGGAAATCAGCGACTGGGTAGAGGCCATCTGCGAGCAGGCGGATGATTTTCGCCTCGATCACCAGTGGGCGGTGTTGCGCCTGTTTGACCAGGCTGCGCAAGCCCATCTGCGCAAGCTGCAGCATGATTATTTTGCCCCGCAACCCCTGTCGCATTTCCAGGAAAACCGCTTGTGGGGGCTGCTTGACACTTACTACACGCGCAGCGACGAGTGCCATTTCGATGTCCTGTCGCGCTATCGCGACGGCGCCAGGGGGGCGACTTCGATCAAGCAGGAATTGCCCCTGCTGTGCGCGCGCGGCATCCATGCCGTTAGTGGACGCCTGAAAATGGCGGGCGCGCGCTACGCCATGGTTGATCCCGCGTTGTGGCGCCGTCTGGCGGCGTATTACACCCTGGCCGAGTCGCACGAGGGGTTGGCTGCCTCGGTCATGCTTTATCCCGGCACCAATACCAGCGTGGGCGAATTGTTTGCCGTGCTGGTGCTTTGGTATGGAAGCAGCGCTGGCAGTTTAAGTCCGCTGCAGGAGCATATCGCCGAACGTCTGTTTGCCGCGCTGGGCAAAGGGGCCGGCGTTTCCCGCGCATATGCCGGAGCCGAGTTGTTCGCCTTCGATCTGGCCCAGCCGACTCCGCCGATGCGCGCCACTGCCGGCGCGACCATCCATCCCGGTTTGCGTTTTTTCTCGGCGGACGGCATCCGCCAACTGCTGGCCGATATGCTGAAGACGCTGGACAAGGGCATCATTCCGGACGGCTTGAATTTATACGGTGCCCGTTACGAGGCGGAACAGGTGCGGGATATTGCGCAGCGCCTGCTGCAAACCCTGACCTTGCCGCCGCCGACGCGGCGCACCCCCCGGCGCAGGATCAAGGTCAATCTTAAAGTCGCCAACGGATTTAGCCAGATGCTGGAGCGCTCCGATGTCGGGCTGAGTTTTGGCGCGGAAGAAAACGAAGTGTGGGAGATTGAGGACATCAGCGCCACCGGCTTCAGAAGCGTGGTGCCGGTCGCACGGGCGGGCGGGGTGCGCATCGGCACCCTGCTGGGCAGCCAGCCGGAGGGTATCTCGCACTGGGGGGCGGGCGTGGTGCGGCGCTTGAGCCGCGATCTCGAAGGCAATTTTCATATCGGCATCGAAGTGTTAAGTCCGCGCATCGTCGGTGTGCCCTTGCTCGACGCGGCCAGCGCTACCGAAACCGGCATGCAGATCGGCATTTATCTGAATCGCCCGCACGACAGCAGTGGCGAGGCGTGGTTGTTGCAGAAACAGGATGCGTTCGTCCCCACACGCAGCCTCAAGATGCAGGTGGAAGGCAAGGAATATCTGCTGTTGCCGCTGGCGCTGGTGGAGCAGGGCGCGGACTACGATCTGGCGCGATACCGGATGATGGAGCAGGACACGGGCAGCGAAGATTAGCGCAGGATTGTGCGGGTTCTTCCCGGCAGGTCGGGTTTCAACCCGGAGATTGTTCCGGGTTTTTCGCAATCTCCATCTGCTGCGCCAGCCAGCGCCCGATATCCCGGATTTCTTCCATGCACACACTGTGCGGCATCGCGTAGTCATGCCAGCTCACCGTACAGCCCAGTTGCCGCAGGTGCGCGGCGGACTGTTTGCCCA
>PCWU01000142.1:0-391 GCA_002787455.1 Gallionellaceae bacterium CG11_big_fil_rev_8_21_14_0_20_60_62
CGCGGCATTCGGCGGTGCCAAACCGAAAAACCGCGACAAGCTGAAAGCCATGATCGACGCGGGCAAAATCAAGCTGTACCTGAAGTCTGCGGTCAAGTCGATCAAGCCGGAAACCGCCGTCGTCAAATTCGGCGACGAGGAAACGGAGATACCCAACGACGGCATCATCGTCTGCGCCGGCGGCACGCTGCCCACCCCGTTCCTGAAACAGATCGGCGTGATGGTGGAGACCAAGTTCGGCACGGCTTGAGCATTGATACGGCAACAAAAAGGCCTGCGCAAAATGCAGGCCTTATTTACTGGTGCCGCTTGTCGGATTCGAACTGACGACCTACCGCTTACAAGGCGGTTGCTCTACCAACTGAGCTAAAGCGGCTAGGTTCAAACTGGT
>PCWU01000142.1:404-5399 GCA_002787455.1 Gallionellaceae bacterium CG11_big_fil_rev_8_21_14_0_20_60_62
AAGCGGTGGGATCCGGGATTCCCGCCGCGCGAAATCCCTCGCGCCGCAGACGGCAAGAGTCGCAGCGACCGCAGGCTTGACCCTGTTCGTCAGCCTGGTAACAGGAGACCGTCTGCGCATAATCAACCCCCAGCTGTGTGCCCTGGCGAATAATTTCGGCCTTGCTCATATCCATCAGCGGCGCATGCAACTTGAGTTGTTTCCCTTCGGCGGCGGCTTTGGTCGCCAGATTCGCCATCTGCTCAAAGGCGGCGATAAAAGCGGGACGGCAATCCGGGTAACCGGAGTAGTCCACTGCGTTCACCCCGATGAAAATATCCCGCGCCTGCAACACTTCCGCCCAGGCCAGCGCGAGCGACAGCATGATGGTGTTTCGCGCCGGCACGTAGGTGAGCGGGATGCCGCTCGTCTCTTGCTCCGGCACCGCGATATTCGCATCGGTCAGCGCCGAGCCGCCGAACGCGGCCAGATCGATATTGATGACCCGGTGTTCGTGCACGCCCAACGCGCGCGCAACCCGTTGCGCGGCGGCGAGTTCGGCGTGGTGGCGCTGGCCGTAGTCCACGCTCAGGGCACGACACTGAAAACCCTGCGCGCCGGCCATGGCCAGCACCGTGGCGGAATCCAGCCCTCCGGATAACAGGACGACTGCCCGCTTCATCGTCCCGCCTCGTTGCCCCATAGGAGCTTGTGCAACTGCAATTGAAAACGCACCGGCAGATGATCGCGCAGAATCCATTGTGCCAGTTCGGACGGCGCCAATTGTCCCTGCGCGGGGGAGAAAAGAACACCGCAACGCCCGGCTAATTTGTGTTCGTGCAATACCTGCTTCGCCCATTGGTAATCCGCCTCGCCGCATAGCACGAACTTGATCTCGTCCTGCGGTTTGAGTTGTTCCAGATTGGACCAGTAATTCTTTTCAACCTCGCCCGAAGCGGGTGTTTTGATGTCGAGCACGATCATCACCCGCTCATCGACACGGGAGATGTCGAGCATGCCGCCGGTTTCCAGAGAAACGGCATAACCTGAATCACACAGGGCGCGCAGCAGTGACAGGGAATTTTTTTGCGCCAGCGGCTCGCCACCGGTCACCGTTACGTAGCGCGGCGCATGCCGCGCCACGGCCGCCAGGATCGCGGGCAAGGGCAGGGTTTGTCCGCCGCTGAAAGCGTAGGCGGTATCGCAATAGGAGCAGCGCAACGGGCAGCCGGTCAAACGCACGAACACGGTTGGCAATCCGGCGCGACTGGTTTCACCCTGCAGGGAATAAAAGATTTCGCTGATGCGCAGTGTGTCGGCGACGGGCTGATTCATGGACTGCGGGGAAAATTATTTGAGCGTGGCCAGCCGCTTTTTGGCTTTGTCTGCCGCGTCGCTGCCGGGAAAACGCCTGATCAGCCGGCCGAGGGTTGCCTTGGCCTTGCTTTTTTGTTTCAGCAACAACTGGCTTTCAGCCAGATTCAGCATCGAATCCGACGCGCGCGGATGGTCATCGTGTTTGTCCAGAAGGGTGCCATATGCACTCGCCGCATTGGCGTAATCGCGGCTCAGGAAATAGGCGTTGCCCATCCAGTAATAGACGTTGGCGGCGTGTGCCGATTGCGGATACTGCCGGATAAACTGGCTGAATGCGCTCGCCGCCTCGGCATAGCGTTCGCTGCGGTAAAAAGCATAGGCGGCGTCGAAGGCCTGAATTTCGCCGCCGGGAGGATTTCCGCCGGTTCCGGTGGCGGCACGCGAACCACCGCCAACCGTGTTCTCCAGCGGACGCAGGCGCGAATCGATATCGGTGTAAAAATCGCGCAAACGCTTTTCCGAGTCCTGCAGCGAACGTCCAATCAGTTCGAACTCACCGCGCTGTTTGCGCAGGTCCGCGGCCTGCATTTCAAGCTGCATCTGCAGATCGAGAATGGAACGCACCGCCAGCCTGTTCTGAATCTCGCTTTCGGCCAGACGCTTTTCCAGTTGCACCACCCTCGCCTCGAGTCGTTGCACCGCCTGGCGCGCATCGTCATCAGCAAACAGCCCCGCAAAAGCGGGGCTGCTCACCAAGCACAAACCGCCCAACAAACAGGAGGCTGTCTTTAGCATCTTTACTGCGCGTTGTAGTTGATGTCGGCGCGGCGATTCTGCGACCAGCAAGCTTCATTGTGGTCGTTGCAGCGCGGTTTTTCCTCGCCGAAGCTGATCGTTTCGATTTGCATTGCATCGGCACCGCCCAGCACCAGTGCGCGCTTGGTATTTTCGGCGCGGCGCTGGCCCAGCGCCAGGTTGTATTCACTACTGCCTCGTTCATCCGCGTTGCCTGCAACACGCACGGTTACGCTTGGATGGGCGGCAAGAAATTGCGCATGCAGCAGAATCGTGTCGCGGTCGGCGGCTTGCACGGCATCCACATCAAACGGGAAATACACGCTGTTCTTGCTTTGCAAAGCGGCCATCTCATCCGCTACTGCCTGGCGTGCAGTCTGGGCCTCGGCTGCGGCCTGGGCATCCGCAGCAGCTTGGGCATCCGCCGCCGAAGTGTCAACCGCGGCTGCCGCATTGCTCACCGGCGCAGCCGCTTCTTCTTTGGGCTTGTTGCTGGCGCAACCGACCAGAAAATTCACCAGAAAAATTGCCAAAATCAGTTTTTTCATTGCATTGACTCCTTCGATTGATCGTTATTTCGGAAACGGGCCCCACATCGGTTCGCGGATGTCTCCGCGCTGGGCAACCATCTTTTGCTTCACCCTGCCATCGCTTGAAACGGTTGCCAATATACCACGACCGCTCATTTCTGTGGCAAACAGGATCATTTTCCCGTTCGGGGCAAAACTGGGTTTCTTCTCCCATCCACCGCCGGTCAGTATCTGGGTTTGGGCGCCGTCAAAGTCCTGCACCGCGATATAGAACACACCCTCCTTGAACAGGGAAAAGACAAATCCTTTGCCATCCGGCGCCACCCGTGGCGAGAATGCGCTGCCGCTCTCGAAAGTCAACCGGGTGACTGTTTCGTCGGCCAGCGACAGACGGTAAATCTGCGGGCTGCCGCCGCGATCCGAAGTAAACAGCAAATTCTGCCCGTCCGCGGTGAACGCCGGTTCGGTATCGATCTGATAGCCTCGGGTGATCCGGCGCAAGCCTTGGCCATCCCGTCCCACCAGATACAGGTTGGAGCTGCCGTCGCGGGTCAGCACCAGCGCCAGCCTGGTGCCATCCGGGGACCACACCGGCGCGCTATTGCTGCCCGGGAATTCAGCCAGCAGGCGGCGCTGGGCGGAGTCGATGGATTGCACATACACCATCGCGCGCTGGCGCTCGAAACTGACATAGGCGATCTGGCGCCCGTCGGGCGACCAGGCCGGCGAAATGATCGGCTCTTTCGAGGTCAGCAGTGATTGCTCGCCATAGCCGTCGCTGTCCGCCACCACCAGCCTAAAACTGCCCTGGTCGCGGTTCACATACACGATGCGTGTGCTGAACACCCCCGGGCTACCGGTCAGCCGCTCGTACACCAGATCGGCGATACGGTGCGCGATGGCGCGCAGATGCGGGCGCTTTGCCGTCACCACTTGCGCCATCAGTTCCGCATTGCGCACCACGTCGAACAGGCTGAATCTGACCGCGAGCTGGCCGCCGTCAACCTCCTCAATCGAGCCCAACAGCAAAGTCTCGGTCCCCGCCCATTCCGCCGGACGCACCTCGGACACACTGTGCGGCAACCGGCCGGCGGGATCGACCAGCCTGAACAAGCCGGTGCGCGCCAGGTCGCTGCCCACCACCTCCAGCAGACTTTGCGCGATCAGCGGATCGCCGCCAAAGCGCACCAGCGACAACGGTGTCTGGTGTTCCCCCGCGCCGGTGATCTCGATATTCAATTCCGCCCGTGCCGGGGCGGCAAACAACAACAGGCACAACACAATCCAACGCACTATCAATTATTTCTCCTCGGGTCTGATGGTCAGGTGCAACTCGCGAAATTTCTTCTTCAACAGCGGATCGGTCGGCAGCGGCAGCGGCTGCGCCTTGAAGATGGCGCGCTCGGTCGCCTCGTCGTAAGCCGGGTGGCCGCTGCTTTTCTGCAACACCGCATCCAGCACCGTGCCGCCTGGCAACAGGGTCACTTTGAATACCGCCTCGGCACCCGGCGCCACATCCGGCGGCATCACGATATTGTGGCGAATCTTGCCGCGAATCATATCCACGTAGCGGCCCATCTCGGCTTCCGTGGCGCGCCGCACCTCTTCGCGCACCCGCGCCTGCTCGGCCATTCTGCGTCGCTCGGCCTGTTGTTCCAGCTTGCGTTGCGCTTCCGCTTCCTTGCGCCGGCGCAATTCCTTGGCGCCGGGCTGGGGCGGTTTTTGCTTGACGACTTTCTTGTCGCGCAGCTCGATTTCCGCTTGCGGCGCCACGGGCAGGGGCGCAGCGGGAACTGCTTCGGCTTTGGGCTTGGCCACTTCTTCCGCTTTGGGCGTGGCTACCGGAGCCGGCGCTTCGGCAACGACCACTTCATCCAGCGGCAAGCTCTGCCACAACTCGACCGAAAAACTGTCCGGCGCCCGGTTCTGCCAGCGCACGCCGTATATCAGCAGCACCAGAAACACGAGGTGCATGGTGGCGGCCAGCACGGCCGCCACCACCGACCCCGGCTCGCGATAGCGCAGCGCGCGACTCATCGCGTCCGGATGAGCAGACCGACTTTTTTGACGTTCTGCTGCTGCAACATATCCATCACCTTGATGACTTCCTCGTAGCGGATTTTTTTGTCGGCGGAGATCACCACGGCCTGTTCAGGATTTTTAAGCAGTTTCTGCTTCAGCATGGCGGTCAACTCATCCTGCGATACCGGCTTTTCCGCGCCGCCGCGCGCATGATCGCGCAACACCAGGGTCGCGTCTTTTTTGATCATCACTTCCAGCGGCGCCGCGGCGGGTGTCGCCGACTTGCCCACACTGGGCAGATCGATCTGCCCCGGATTCATCATCGGCGCGGTGACCATGAAGATCACCAGCA
>PCWU01000142.1:5596-6285 GCA_002787455.1 Gallionellaceae bacterium CG11_big_fil_rev_8_21_14_0_20_60_62
CGCAGCCATTGGCTCCGGCATCACACGCTGCGCGCATGAGCTTGCACCGCAACGATGTTGTCCCGCACCCGCCGCAACCCCTCTCCTCAATCCTCTCCCGCAAGCGGGAGAGGTGGCGATTGCTCTTCCCCCCATTGGAGGAAAGTTGGATAGAGGGCTGGCGCACCGTGTCATGGCTGCCTCTGCAACACGTTGGAGAACTCTTCGATGAAGCTCTCAAAGCGCGAGGAGAGGCGCGCCACATCGTGCACATAGCGGTTGTAGGCGACCACTGCGGGGATCGCGGCGAATAGGCCCATCGCGGTCGCCACCAGCGCTTCGGCAATGCCCGGCGCGACCTGCGCCAGCGTCGCCTGCCCCACGCTGGAGAGGCCGCGGAACGCATTCATGATGCCCCATACGGTACCGAGCAGCCCGACATAGGGACTGACGGAACCGACCGTCGCCAGAAACGACAGGTGCGACTCGAGGTGGTCCATCTCGCGCTGGTAGCGCGCGCGCATCGCGCGGCGGGTGCCTTCCATCAGCGCGGCGCTGTCCACGCCATGCGTCTTCTTCAACTTGACGAACTCGGCAAAACCGGCAGCGAAGATGTGCTCCAGCGCGCCCTGATCGTGGCGCATCTGGCTCGCCGCCTGCTGATACAGCGCGACCAGGTTCGGGTTGCTCCAGAACGCATCTTCGAATTC
>PCWU01000165.1 GCA_002787455.1 Gallionellaceae bacterium CG11_big_fil_rev_8_21_14_0_20_60_62
TAGGGTGAGCGCACCGATGCAGCGGGTATTGATCGTGGATGACGAACCGGACATTCTGGAGCTGCTGGAGCTGGCATTGCTGCGCATGGGGCTGGAAGTGACGCGCGCGGCGGGCGTTGCTGCCGCCATGCAACAACTGGAAGCGGGAAAATTTTCGCTCTGTCTGACCGATATGCGCATGCGGGACGGCAGCGGGCTGGAGATCGTGCGCCATATCACGGAGCGCAATCTGGATGTGCCGGTGGCGGTGATCACGGCGCACGGCAATCTGGAAAATGCGGTGGCGGCGCTCAAGGCGGGCGCGTTCGATTATCTGTCGAAGCCGGTCGCGCTGGAGCAGTTGCGCTCCCTGGTCAATTCCGCCCTGCGCCTGCCGGCATGCCGCAACCGTGCCGACGATGCGGCGAGCGGATTGCTGGGCGAGGCACCGGCGATGTTGCAGGTGCGCGATTTGATCGCGCGCGTGGCGCGCAGCCAGGCGCCGGTGCATATCAGCGGCGAATCTGGCAGCGGCAAGGAGCTGGCGGCGCGCTTGATCGTGGCGCACAGCGCGCGCTGCAGCGAGCCGTTCGTGCCGGTGAATTGCGGCGCGATTCCCGAACATCTGATGGAAAGCGAATTCTTCGGCTATCGCAAGGGGGCTTTTACCGGTGCCGACCGCGACAAGGAAGGACTGTTCCAGGCGGCGCGGCAGGGCACACTGTTTCTCGACGAGGTGGCGGAATTGCCGTTGCCGATGCAGGTCAAGCTGTTGCGCGCGATTCAGGAAAAGCGGGTGCGCAGGGTCGGCGCGGCGGAAGAGGAAGCGGTCGATGTGCGGATTCTTTCCGCCACCCACCACAACCTGCAGCAGCGCGTGCAACAGGGGAAGTTCCGTCAGGACCTGTATTACCGCCTGAATGTGATTTCCCTGCGCATGCCGTCGTTGCGCGAAATGCGCGAAGACATCCCGTCGCTGGCGCGGGCCTTGCTGGCGCGAATCGACAACAGCGGCCGGATTAGCTTTTCCGCTGCCGCGTTGCAGGCGCTCGCGGGCTATGATTTCCCGGGCAACGTGCGCGAACTGGAAAACATCGTCGAGCGGGCGGTGGCGCTGTGCGCCGACGGCCTGATTCAGACCGCCGATTTGCAATTGACGCCGGCCGTGCTGGAGGAGGCGCCCGCAGCGGGCAGCCGTTACCCGCTGACCGACTATTTGGACCGGGTCGAGCGCGAGGCAATCCTGGCCGCGCTGCAGCAGACGAATTTCAACCGTACCGCGGCTGCAAAGATCCTGGGGGTTACCTTTCGCGCGCTGCGCTACCGCATGGAGCGGCTCGCCATCAGCGGGCAGGACAAACCATGAAACCGGACGCCGGCGGCTGGTTTAGCGGGCTGCGGCGCCTACCCTCGCCAAATTTTGACCGGCGGCCGCCGCGCACGGCGGTGACACTGCTGGTGATCCACAGCATCAGCCTGCCGCCAAACGAGTTTGGCGGCAGCGCCATCGGCCAGTTTTTTACCAACACGCTGGATTGCGCCGCCGATCCCTATTACGCCAAATTGCGCGGGGTGCGCGTGTCATCCCACTTTCTGGTGCGGCGCGACGGCGCCGTCCTGCAATTCGTCGGTTGTGCCAGCCGTGCCTGGCATGCCGGGGTTTCCCAATGGCGAGGGCGCGGGCGCTGCAACGACTTTTCCATCGGGATCGAACTGGAAGGCTGCGACACGATTCCCTTTGCGCCGCAACAGTACCGCGCGCTCGCCGGGCTGACCCGCCATCTGCTGCGTGCCTATCCGATCCGCGACATCGCCGGCCATGCGGACATCGCGCCGGGGCGCAAGACCGATCCCGGCCCCTGCTTTGACTGGCCGCGCTTTGTGCGCGAAACGCGGGCGGGTAGCGCGGGCGCAAAAAATATATAGGCAAAATTTCTGCTTGCATAATTTCCTCTAAACACTAGAATCAGCGCCAAACCAGTCGTTTGACCACTATATGTAGTGTTTTTCGTTTTCGGCTGCGGCACCGTGCATCGCTGCCGCGCCGACCATCCAAAGGGGAGTTATATGCTGCAAGCCACATCCGGTGTTTCATCATCCGTCCCGCCTTCTGCTGTTGACCGTTCCGCCTTTTCCTCTGTTGCCGCCTCTGCCGGCATGCCGCTAGACCAGTACAAAATTATTCGCCGCAACGGCTCTGTCGCGCCGTTTGAGCCGGGGAAGATTTCCATCGCGTTAACCAAGGCCTTTATCGCCGTCAACGGCGGACAGGGCGCGGCCTCGGCGCGGGTGCGCGAGTTGGTGGAGCAATTGACCGATTCGGCGGTGGGCGCCTTGCTGCGCCGCCAGCCCCACGGCGGCACTTTTCATATCGAAGATATACAGGACCAGGTCGAACTGGCCCTGATGCGCTCGGGCGAACACGACGTGGCGCGCGCCTATGTCCTGTATCGCGAGCAACGCAACCGCGAACGTGCGACGGCGGTGCCGGCCGCCGCCGCCGCGCTGAACGTCAATCACGACGGCTCCCTGCGCCCGCTGGATGTGGCGGCATTGACGGGAAAGATCGAAGCAGCCTGCACCGGACTCGGCGACGCGGTTGAAGTCGGCAAGATTCTCGGACGCACTCTGAAGGATCTGTATGACGGGGTGATGGTGACGGAAGTGCGCAAGTGCGCCATCCTTGCGGCGCGCTCGCTGATCGAACAGGATCCGGCCTACGGCTATGTCACCGCGCGCCTGTTGCTTAACAACATCTGTTGCGAAATCCTGGGCGAGGAGGTGGTTCAGTCAGAAATGGCGACCCGCTACGCCGATTATTTCCCCAAATTCATCAAGCGCGGCATCGAGGCCGAACTGCTGAACGAGGAGTTGGGACGTTTCGATCTGGCGCGGCTGGCACAGGCACTGGAGGCGGAGCGCGATCTGCAATTCAATTACCTCGGCCTGCAGACCCTGTTCGACCGCTATTTTCTGCACGTGGAGGAGCGGCGTATCGAATTGCCGCAGGCGTTCTTCATGCGCGTGGCGATGGGTTTGGCACTGAACGAAGTGGACCGCGATGCGCGCGCGATCGAATTCTACCGCCTGCTGTCGAGCTTCGATTTCATGAGTTCTACGCCGACCCTGTTTAATTCCGGCACCCGCCGCTCGCAATTGTCTTCCTGCTACCTGACCACGGTGGCGGATGATCTGGACGGCATCTACGAGGCGCTGAAGGAGAACGCGCTGCTGTCCAAATTTGCCGGCGGGCTGGGCAACGACTGGAGCAATGTGCGCGCGCTCGGCAGCCGGATCAAGGGCACCAACGGCAAATCGCAGGGGGTGGTGCCGTTCCTCAAGGTGGTGAACGATACCGCGGTGGCGGTGAACCAGGGCGGCAAGCGCAAGGGCGCGGTGTGCGCCTATCTGGAGACCTGGCACCTCGATATCGAGGAATTCCTCGACCTGCGCAAAAATACCGGCGACGACCGCCGCCGCACTCATGACATGAATACCGCCAACTGGATTCCCGACCTGTTCATGAAACGGGTGATGGAAGGCGGGGAGTGGACGCTATTTTCGCCCTCGGACTGCCCCGACTTGCATGACAAGTTCGGTGCGGAGTTCGAGCGCGCCTACCTTGGCTACGAAGCCAAAGCCGCCAGTGGCGAATTAAAGCTGTTCCGCAAAGTGGCGGCGCAAAGCCTGTGGCGCAAGATGCTGACCATGCTGTTCGAGACCGGCCACCCGTGGGTGACATTCAAGGACCCGTGCAACATCCGCTCGCCGCAGCAGCATGTCGGGGTGGTGCACAGCTCCAACCTGTGCACCGAGATCACCTTGAACACCTCGGAAGATGAAATCGCCGTGTGCAACCTGGGTTCGGTCAATCTGGCGGCACATCTTGGCGCAGACGGCCAGATCGACCACGACAAACTGCGGCGCACCATCCATACCGCGATGCGCATGCTCGACAACGTGATCGATATCAACTATTACGCGGTGTCCAAGGCGCGCAATGCCAACCTCAAGCACCGTCCGGTCGGACTCGGCATCATGGGCTTCCAGGATTGTTTGCATACCCTGCGCATTCCCTATGCGTCGGAGGCGGCTGTCGAATTCGCCGACCGTTCGATGGAGGCGGTGTGCTACTACGCTTATCTGGCTTCCACCGAGCTGGCCGAGGAGCGAGGGCGTTACGCTTCGTACCGCGGCAGCCTGTGGGATCGCGGCATCCTGCCGCAGGACAGTCTGAATCTGCTGCGCGAGCAGCGCGGCGGTTTTGTCGAGGTGGACATGTCGGCCGGCATGGACTGGGAGGGATTGCGCGAACGCATTCGCCAGTTTGGCATGCGCAACTCGAACTGCGTGGCGATTGCGCCTACCGCGACCATCTCCAACATCGTTGGCGTGTCGGCCTGCATCGAGCCGACCTACCAGAACATCTTCGTCAAATCCAACCTGTCGGGCGAGTTTACCGTGATCAACGAGCATCTGGTGACCGACCTGAAGCAGCTCGGCCTGTGGGACGAGGTGATGGTGGCCGACCTGAAATATTTTGACGGCAGCCTGACCCGGATCGACCGCATCCCGGCGGAATTGCGCACCTTGTATGCCACCGCATTCGAGGTTGAGCCGCAATGGCTGATCGAGGCCGCATCGCGGCGGCAGAAGTGGATCGATCAGGCGCAGTCGCTGAATATCTATATGTCGGGGGTTTCCGGGCGCAAGCTGGATGAAACCTACAAATTGGCCTGGCTGCGCGGCTTGAAAACCACCTATTACCTGCGCACGCTGGGTGCCACTTCAGCGGAGAAATCCACCTCGCGCGCGGGCTCGCTTAACGCGGTGTCAAATGGCACCGCCGCGTCAGGGGAAACGCAATTTTGTTCAATCGATAACCCGGAATGCGAGGCATGCCAATGACCACCACCACCCTTAATTTTGAAGATGACATCGCCCCCGCTGTTGCGCCCTCGGTGCGCATGGTGGCAACAGGAGCAACCCTCCCGGCGGGGGGTGCCGCCGATTCTGATTACACCATTGCATCGGTATCCGCCGGACGTATCCGCGCCGAAGACAAACGCATCATCAACAGCAGTGCCGACGTCAATCAGCTGGTGCCGTTCAAGTACAAATGGGCGTGGGAAAAATATCTGGCGGCTTGTGCCAACCATT
>PCWU01000045.1:0-5061 GCA_002787455.1 Gallionellaceae bacterium CG11_big_fil_rev_8_21_14_0_20_60_62
CTTTCATCGTTATCTCAATCCGGAGCGCGAGATCGACGAGGGCGCGGCTGCGGTGCACGGCCTGACCCTGGATCGTCTGCTGGATGAGGCAAAATTTGCCGAGATCGCGCCCGCTTTGCTTGAATTTCTTGACGGTGCGGAACTGATTATTCATAACGCGCCGTTCGATCTGGGTTTTCTTAACAGCGAGCTGGAACGCATCGGGTTGCCCGCATTGAACAACCCGGTGATAGACACGCTCAAGGTGGCGAAGGAGTTGCATCCGGGCAAAAAGAATAATTTGAACGCGCTGTGTGATCGCTACCAGATCAACAATTCGCATCGCACCCTGCACGGCGCTCTGCTGGACACCGAGCTGCTGGCCGAGGTTTATCTGGGGATGACGCGTGGGCAGGAGAGTCTGCTGGCCGAGATCGACGTGGCGCAGGCCGTTGATCATGATCCGCAAGGCGGCCGGATTGAATTGACGGTGCGCGTGCAGGAAGCCGGCGCGGACGAGTTGGCGCAACACGAAGAACAGTTGAACGAAATCGACAAGGCGAGCAAAGGGGCATGCGTGTGGAAGCAACTCTTATTGAACGGTCTGGCGCGGTGAGATGCGCATGAAAGTCGCGGTATGCAGTACCCAACCCTATGATCGCGAGTCGCTGCAGGCGGCAAATGCGGCGTTCGGCCAGCAGTTGGTATTTTTTGAGGAACGACTGAGCACAAAGACCATCGCCTTGTTCGCCGGTTATCCCGTGCTGTGCGCCTTCGTCAACGACCGTCTGGATGCGGAGGTGTTGCAAGCCCTGTCGGATCAAGGTTTGCGCCTGGTGGCGCTGCGCTGCGCCGGATTCAACAACGTGGATATCGAGGCGACACAGCGGCTTGGAATTTGCGTGGCGCGCGTTCCCGCCTATTCGCCGCACTCGGTTGCCGAACACACTCTTGCCCTGATGCTGGCCCTGAACCGCAAGACACACCGCGCTTACAATCGCATCAGGGATGGCAATTTTTCCCTGCACGGATTGCTTGGATTCGAATTGAGCGGACGCACGGTTGGCATTATCGGGACCGGCCGCATTGGCCAGGCAGTGGCGGAAATACTGCGCGGCTTCGGCTGCAATTTGCTGGCTTACGACATCGCGCAAAACCCGGCATGCAGCGCACTTGGCGTGAATTACGTCGGGCTGGACGCGCTGTATCGCGACAGCGACATTATTACCCTGCATTGCCCGCTCAACCAGCAGACCCGCCATCTGATTGACGCCGCTGCGCTGGCGCGCATGAGGCGCGGGGTGATGCTGCTCAATACCAGCCGTGGCGCGGTGGTGGACACGGCGGCGGTGATTGGCGCGCTGAAATCGGGCCAAGTCGGATACCTGGGGATGGATGTGTATGAACAGGAAGGGGACCTGTTCTTTCGCAACCTTTCCGAGCAAGTGATTCAGGATGATATTTTTGAGCGGTTGCTGACCTTTCCGAATGTTCTCATTACCGGTCACCAGGGATTTTTTACCACGGAGGCGCTGGCCAGCATTGCCGCAACAACCCTGGAAAATATCCGCAATTTCGAACAGGGTGGGCAGTGTCAGAATGAAGTCACCCGCGCCTTGCTGCGATGAACACGTCCGCCCGCAATTGGGACGCGGTCATCATCGGTGCTGGCGCGGCCGGCATGATGTGCGCCCTCACCGCCGCGCAACAGGGTCGTTCCGTGCTGTTGCTCGACCATGCCAAAAAACCGGCGGAAAAGATCCGCATTTCCGGCGGTGGACGCTGCAACTTCACCAATCTTAATGCCGGGCCGGAAAACTTCCTTTCCCGCAACCCGCATTTCTGCCGCTCCGCTCTTGCGCGCTTCACCCCGCAACACTTTATTTCCATGCTGCAACGCCACGGCATCGGCTATCACGAGAAGACGCCGGGGCAGTTGTTTTGCGACGACGGAGCGGAAGCGATTATCGCCATGCTTAAATCGGAATGCGAGGCGGCGGGGGTTTGCTGGAGCGTACCGTGCGAGGTCACACGGATTGAGCGTGGCGGGAGGTTCCGGTTGGTGACTTCGCGCGGCACCTATCAAACGGCTGCGCTGGTGGTTGCCAGCGGCGGCCTGTCGATTCCGAAAATCGGGGCGACCCCGTTCGGCTACAAAATTGCCGGACAGTTTGGGGTGCCGGTCACCCAACTCAAGCCAGGATTGGTGCCCTTGAGTTTTCACCCGGCTGAGTGGGCGCCGTACGCAGATCTCGCCGGAGTGTCGCTGGAAGTGGGGGTAAGCCTGGATAAACAGCATATACGCGGAAATTTATTGTTCACCCATCGTGGCCTGAGCGGCCCCGCCATTTTGCAAATTTCCTCCTGCTGGGAACCGGGCCAACCGCTTGCCATCGATTTTCTCCCCGATTGCGACCTGCCGGAATTATTCGTGCAACAGCGCGCCAGCAAGATGCTGCTGGCCAACTTTCTGGCGCAATATCTGCCCGGGCGTCTGGCCGACATCATTACCGCACAATGGGCGCAGAACAAACCGGTCAACCTGTGTGCCGAAAAAGATTTAAAACGGTTGGCGGAACGGGTGAAAAACTGGCAGATCACGCCGACCGGGACTCTCGGCTATGCCAAGGCGGAAGTGACCTGCGGCGGGGTGGATACCCGGGCTCTATCCTCGAAAAGCATGGAATGCAAAGAAATTCCGGGACTATATTTCATCGGCGAGGTGGTAGATGTGACGGGACAGCTTGGCGGTTACAACTTTCAGTGGGCATGGGCGTCGGGCCATGCTGCAGGGATGGCGATAGGAGGGGCGGGCGATCATGGCGGTGGAAACTGAACTCAAATTATCGATTGAAGCCGGGCACTTGCGGAGGCTTCGGCGGCATCCTTTGCTGCGTGCGCGGACGGTTGGACGCGCGCGTACGGTGCATATTTACAGTGTGTATTACGATACGCCGGCGCTGCAGTTGCACCGCCATGCGATGGCGCTGCGTTTGCGCCGCTACGGCAAGCGCTGGGTGCAGACCCTGAAAGGCGGCGGCCAGGCCAGCGCGGGTTTGCATCAGCGCAACGAATGGGAGATGCCGGTCGCCGCCGAGCAACTTGATTTCGCCGCCTTGGCCGAAAGTGGCGCGGTGTTGCCGCACGGCGCGCACAAGCAATTGCAACCGCTGTTCGTCACCGATTTTTCGCGCACGGTCCGGTTGATTGATTTTGAGGGCACGCGCATCGAACTCTGCATGGATAGCGGCGAGATCCGTGCGGGCAAAGCGACGCATCCGGTTTCGGAGCTGGAGCTCGAACTTAAATCCGGCGAGCCGCTGCAACTGTTTAGGTTGGCGCTGGAGCTGCTCGAAATCGCGCCCTTGCGCGTCGAGCACACCAGCAAGGCGGAATACGGCTACCGCCTGTTTGCGCCTGCCATGCCGCATCCCGTCAAGGCCGGTTTTTCCCTGTGGCACAAGGCACAGAGCGCAAGCGGCGCGTTGCAGGCGTTGATCGGTGCCTGTCTGGCGCATGTTCAGGACAATGTGCCCGGCGCGCTGCAGCGGGCAGACGAAGAATATCTGCACCAGTTGCGCGTCGGCTTGCGCCGGCTGCGTGTCGTGCTGGCGATTGCGCGGTATTTTCGGGACGATGCGGAAACCTCTGCCCTGCGCCGGGAGGTGGCCGGTTTGGGTGCAGCCCTGGGGCAGGCGCGTGAATGGGATGTGCTCGCCACCCAGACCCTGCCCGCGATTCGCGCCCGTCATCCGCAAGAAAACGGATGGGATGGACTGCTGCGCCAATGCGCGCGCAAGCGTGCGTCAGCGATGAATAAGGCCGGGGAAAATCTGGCATCGACCGATTTTCAGCGCATGTTGTTGCGCTTTGGCGCTTGGCTGTATGGCGCCGGATGGCCGGAATCGTCTATTTCGCTCGAGCGTTTGGCGCGCCAAAAGCTGCAAAAACTTCACGCGCGGGTGCACGAACTGGCGCTGGACGGGGATGAGGATCCAGCCCGCTTGCACAGCTTGCGCATCGCCAGCAAAAAACTGCGCTACAGCGCCGAAATCTTTGGTCCTTTGATGTCGCAAGGCGGCAAGGCCTATCTGGCGAAGCTGGCGGCGGTGCAGGACGCGTTGGGCGCGTTGCATGATATCGCGATTGCCGATCAGCTGTTGCGGCAGTTGGACGGGTGCCAGTGGCGCGCTACACTCGCGCTGGTTCACGCCGCGCTAAAAGATGACCGGGCGCACCGTGTCGCGGTTTTCAACAAAGCCTGGCGGCGCTTCGCGCAACAGGATGGATTCTGGAATTGATTCGTTTTTGAACCGCTGTGAGCGGGTGCAACACATTAAAGGACCGCTATCGATGAGCAAAAAAAAGACCCCCTTGCGCGTTCCTGTTACGCAGGGTTTGAAAGATATCTACGCCATGGATATGCATCTCCCCTACCGGGCCGCGTGCGAGGGACGATTCAGCGTGACGGCTTTCGGCCGTCTGGCGGCGGCGATTTCCGTGGTGCGCACGGCACTGGTGAAAAAGAACACGCTGATCCCCGATGCGGTGCCGATTCTTGACGCGGCAATCGGTATCTTGCTTGTGGTCAGACAGCGCGGCGACCGGACAGGGGTGTGGGAGATTACCCCGGAGGAGCGTTCCGCGGTGCTGGCCGGTATCGGGGTAGCCGAGGCGTGTATCGGCGTGCTGGATGTGGCATTGCTGGCCCAAACCGCCGTAATCCTGCAACAACAGTTGGCTCAAGAATAATCGCGGCAGGAAATCGGCAAACAAGACTGGAGGCGCGACCCAGAGTCGAACTGGGCTAATCGGATTTGCAATCCGGTGCATAACCGCTTTGCTATCGCGCCGTGATGCTGTCTGAAAGAGAAGGGAAAGCGACCGGCTTTGCCTAAAATTTGGAGCGGGAAACGAGATTCGAACTCGCGACCTATACCTTGGCAAGGTATCGCTCTACCAACTGAGCTATTCCCGCAAAATTGAGGGTTCGCATTATATTGATTAAGCCGATGCTGTCAACAAAGTTGCGAATATATTTTCTCTTTCCGTCAACTTTTGGCGACCTATGTATAATCCGCC
>PCWU01000045.1:5075-5399 GCA_002787455.1 Gallionellaceae bacterium CG11_big_fil_rev_8_21_14_0_20_60_62
AGTTCGCGCGCGGATTTTTTTCGCGCACGACGGCGCTGCCCGGATGGTGAAATTGGTAGACACAACGGACTTAAAATCCGTCGAGGCTTAACCCCTCGTGCCGGTTCGATTCCGGCTCCGGGCACCAAAAAACCGGTTGAACGGTTTTTTTGCCTGCGACGCGGCGTACAACCCGGCAGTTCTGGCGTTTCGTCAAGGGTTGCAAGATTCGGGCATAGATATTTTTTTTTGTTGCAAAAGCTTACAATATCCAGAACAATCCGCCCCGGAGTTGATTCCACACCCCCAACTACAAAGGAGAAACGTATGAACCGTAAAGAATTG
>PCWU01000017.1 GCA_002787455.1 Gallionellaceae bacterium CG11_big_fil_rev_8_21_14_0_20_60_62
CGAAGATATGAAAACCGCGATGCGCGCCAGGGAAACGGCGCGCCTCGGGGCGATTCGTCTGTTGCTGGCCGCGCTGAAGCAGCGCGAAGTCGATGAGCGCATCGAGCTGACCGATGCCGACGTGCTGGCGATCATCGATAAAATGCTCAAGCAGCGCCGCGACTCGATCAGCCAGTACAAGGCGGCGAATCGCCAGGATCTGGTGGACGTTGAAGAGTTTGAAGTATCCGTATTGCAGACTTACATGCCGCAGCAAATGAACGAAGCCGAGATTGCCGCTGCCGTGGATCAGGCCATCTCCGCTTCCGGCGCTGCAGGCGTTAAGGACATGGGCAAAGTGATGGCTATCCTCAAGCCGCAACTGGCCGGGCGTGCCGATCTGGGCAAAGTGTCCGGTCTGGTCAAGTCACAGTTATCGAATTGATCCCGTCATTCCGGCGCATGCCGGAATTCAGTAGTGCTTTGGCAGAGCGAGGGCCGGCGTGATTCCAAAAAGTTTCATTCAGGATCTGCTCAACCGCCTTGACATCGTGGACGTGATCGAGCGCTACGTCCCGCTCAAGAAGGCAGGCGCCAACTACGTCGCCTGCTGTCCGTTCCACAACGAAAAATCCCCGTCTTTCACCGTCAGCCAGTCCAAACAGTTCTATCATTGCTTCGGTTGCGGCGCGCACGGCACAGCCATCGGCTTCATCATGGAGCATGCCGGCATGGGTTTCGTCGAGGCGGTGGAGGAGCTGGCGCGCGGCGTCGGACTGACCGTGCCGCACGAGCAGTCGTCCAGCCCGCAACACAAGGTTGCGCCCGACCTGTACGAACTGATGCAGAGCGCCACCCGCTACTACCGCGAACAACTCAAAAAAACCCCGCGTGCCATCGAGTATTTGAAAGGACGCGGCTTGAGCGGCGAGGTCGCCGCCCGTTTCGGCATCGGCTACGCGCCGGATGATTGGCAGAATCTGAAAAGCGCGGTGCCGAATTATCAGGATGCCAGCCTGGTCGAGACCGGGCTGGTGATCGAGGGCGAAGGCAAGCGCTACGACCGTTTCCGCGACCGCATCATGTTCCCCATCATCAACGTGCGCGGCCAGGTCATTGGCTTTGGCGGGCGCGTGCTGGATAAGGGGGAACCCAAGTATCTGAATTCGCCGGAAACCACGCTGTTCGAGAAAGGCCATGAACTGTATGGCCTGTTCCAGGCGCAGAAGGCGATCCGCGCGCAGCAGCGCGTGATCGTGGTCGAGGGTTACATGGACGTGGTGGCGCTGGCGCAGCACGGCGTGGACTATGCCGTCGCCACGCTGGGCACGGCGACCACGCCATATCACGTGCAAAAGCTGCTGCGTTTGTGCGAACAGGTGGTGTTCTGCTTTGACGGCGACAAGGCGGGGCAAAAAGCCGCCTGGCGCGCGCTGGAAAACGCGCTGCCGCAATTGCAGGACGGCAAGCGCATCGGCTTTTTGTTCCTGCCGGAAGAACACGATCCCGACACCTACATCCGCGAATTCGGCAGCGAGGCATTCGAGCACGAAGTGGAGAACTCCCTGCCGCTCTCCGGCTACCTGCTGCGCGAACTGACGGCGCAAGTGGATTTGAAGACGCAAGAGGGGCGCAGCGCCTTATTGAAGCACGCGCAGCCTTTGCTGACCGCCATCGCCGCGCCGACCACCGCGCTTCTGCTGCGCAAGGAAGTGGCGGCACTGGCGGGGGTGGAGCAGGCCGAGCTGGAGGCGTTGTGGTCGATCAAGCCGGTGGTCGCGCGGCGGTCTGCGCCGCAAAGAGCGCGCCGTGCCAATCCTTCGGCGTTGCGCGCGTTATTGCGCTGTCTGGTCATGCAACCGGAACTGGCGCAACAACTGCCGCCCGACTGGAAAGGCGATGGTGCCGAGGGCGCGGCCATCATGGCACTGGCGGACTGGTTGAACGAGTCGGCGGACGAGAC
The DNA here is from genome assembly GCA_002787455.1 of Gallionellaceae bacterium CG11_big_fil_rev_8_21_14_0_20_60_62. Classification (GTDB taxonomy): domain Bacteria; phylum Pseudomonadota; class Gammaproteobacteria; order Burkholderiales; family Gallionellaceae; genus Sideroxyarcus. Next base: position 1,943 of record PCWU01000017.1, read on the forward strand.
CAGCAGCGCGGCATTGATCCAGCATTTTCGGGGCACGCAGCATGCGCCTCTGCTTGAAGCGGGGCAGGCGGAAATCCTGCATCTGGGCGAGGACTTCAATGTGGGAACCGAGTTTGCCGATATTCTGCAAAATCTGCGGCGCGAAGCGATTGAGAGCGAATTGTCCGAGCTGCAGGCAAAAGGTCTGGACGGAATGAGCGCGCCGGAACGCGCGCGCTACGAGGTCTTGAGTGCGCAGTTCAGGATGCTCAAGGCGGTGCGTGCCGCGTCCGCCTGACGGGCATGGCGAGAGGCCGCCCTTGATGATGAAACTCTCCATCCATATTCCCTTCGCCCCGTTCCTCCTCTCCCGGAGGGCCGGGGGTGCGGCACACTCTCGCTGCGCGGTTTGCATTACGCCAAAGCGATTCCCGCACCCTGTTCAGCACGACCTAAGCTCCGGAAATGTTTTGGGAATTCGGGTATAATGCGCGCCCTTTCGGCGGCATGACCGCCAACGATTAACTTGTTTTTTGGGAATCGAGCATGGCGACTCAGCAAAAGAAAACCTCCTCTCCGGCCACCACTCGCGCCAGCAAAACCAAGCCGGCCGCCACGGGAGCCAAGGAAATGCTTGCCCAGAAGAAGGCGGGCGAGGCAGCCGCAGCGAAGGCGGTGGATAACGCGCAGGATGTGGAAGAGCGCCGCACCCGCCTGAAAGCGCTGATCGTGCTGGGCAAGGAGCGCGGTTATCTGACCTTTGCCGAGATTAACGACCACTTGCCGGATGTGCTCGAAGTCGAACAAGTCGAAAGCGTGGTCAGCATGATCAACGACATGGGCATATCTGTGTGTGATGTCGCGCCCGATGCGGAAACCATGGTGATGAGCGATGCGCCGGCACCGGTCGCCGACGAGGATGCCGCCGCCGAGGCGGAAGCGGCGATCTCAACCGTTGATTCCGAATTTGGCCGCACCACCGACCCGGTGCGCATGTACATGCGCGAGATGGGCGTGGTTAATCTGCTGACGCGGCAGGATGAGATCGAGATCGCCAAGCGCATCGAAGAGGGCCTGAAGCACATGATTCAGGCGATCTCCGCCTGCCCCGCAACGATTGCCGAAATTCTCGTGCTGGCGGAAAAGATCACCAAGGATGAAATGCGCGTTGATGAGCTGATTGACGGGTTTGTCGATGGCAAAGAAGAGGCGCAAATCGGCGGCAACGACGAAGAAGAGACCGAATCCGACGACGAGAATACGGAAGAATCGGAAAATGAGGATGAAGAAGAGCAGGACGAAGAAGCCGCGGCCGCGGCTGCGGCTGCGGTCGCGGCCGCCAATCTGGCGCAACTGAAGGAAGACGCGCTCGCCCGCTTTTCGCTGATCAGCGACCTGTTCGGCAAAATGGGCAAGGCGTACGAAAAATACGGCTACCGCAGCAAGCAATACGATAAATTGCAACAGCAGATTTCGGATGAACTGATGCAGTTTCGTTTTTCCGCCAAACAGGTTGATGCACTGTGCAACACCATGCGTCATCTGGTGGAGGAAGTGCGCGCCAGTGAACGTACGATTCAGGATCTGTGTGTGAACAGGGCGCATATGCCGCGCCTGCATTTCATCAAGAGTTTTCCTTCCAACGAGATCAACACGGAGTGGGTCAAACGCGAGATCGACGGCAAAAAAGCCTATAGCGAAACGCTGGCGCGGCACGAGGCGGCGATTCTCGACCAGCAGCAGCGCATGATCGCTTTGCAACAGCGGGTCGGGATTCCGATTCTTGACCTGAAGGAAATCAACCGCCAGATGACCAACGGCGAAGCCAAGGCGCGCCGTGCCAAGCGTGACATGATCGAGGCCAATCTGCGGCTGGTCATTTCGATTGCAAAAAAATATACCAACCGCGGTCTGCAATTCCTCGACCTGATCCAGGAAGGCAACATCGGCCTGATGAAAGCGGTGGACAAGTTCGAATACCGGCGCGGCTACAAGTTTTCGACCTACGCCACATGGTGGATCCGCCAGGCCATCACCCGCTCCATCGCCGACCAGGCGCGCACCATCCGCATCCCGGTGCATATGATAGAGACGATCAACAAGATGAACCGCATCTCGCGCCAGATCATGCAGGAAACCGGGGAAGAGCCGGATGCCGCCACCCTGGCGGAAAAGATGGAGATGCCAGAAGACAAGATTCGCAAGATACTGAAGATTGCCAAGGAGCCGATCTCCATGGAAACTCCGGTGGGCGACGATGATGACTCGCACCTGGGCGACTTTATCGAAGATGGCAATTCGCTGGCGCCGATCGACGCGGCGGTGTTCGACAGCCTGCGCAACGTGACCAAGGACATCCTCGACAGCCTCACCCCGCGCGAGGCGAAGGTGTTGCGCATGCGCTTCGGCATCGAGATGAACACGGACCACACGCTGGAAGAAGTCGGCAAACAATTTGATGTCACGCGCGAGCGCATTCGCCAAATCGAAGCCAAAGCACTGCGCAAGTTGCGCCATCCGTCGCGCTCGGAAAAACTCAAGAGCTTCCTCGACGGCGAAAGCTGAAAGCTTGTGAAGAAATTGTCGCGAGCAGCCCGAGAGCAAGGCGGACGGAGCGCAGCGACGAGAAAACGAGCGACGCGAGTTTCGGCAAAGACTAACCTTTAGGTTATGTCGCCGCCACATCCCAATGAGACAGGCGAGGAGCGAGCACCGCCCAACGCAGCCATCTGGACACGCAGTAGATTTATTACAAGCTTTGAGTTCTTCGGGCCCTTAGCTCAGCTGGTTAGAGCAGAGGACTCATAATCCTTTGGTCCACGGTTCAAGTCCGTGAGGGCCCACCAAAAAACTAGACCTGCTTCGCGGCAGGTCTTTTTTTTTGGCCATCGAGCGCAATTAGTTTCCCCAGGGTTGCATCAGGGTCTGCGGCACGCCGAGGTGGTCGAGGATTCTCGCGGCAACGAAGTCCACCATGTCCTGCACAGTTTGCGGATGATGGTAGAAACCGGGATTGGGCGGCATGATGACGGCGCCGGCGCGGGCGAGTTTGAGCATGTTCTCCAGGTGGATGGCGGAGAAGGGCATCTCGCGCGGGGCG
>PCWU01000111.1 GCA_002787455.1 Gallionellaceae bacterium CG11_big_fil_rev_8_21_14_0_20_60_62
TGCGGCCGCGATCTTCCAGATTCCACAGGGCATAGGCCACCGCTTCGCCGTCTTCCGCCGAAATCAGCACGCCGTTATGGCGACCGGGCAGGTCGGCCTTGACCGGGCCGTAGTCGTCGAACACGTGGCTGATGAGTCCGCTGCCGCGCGTCATGGTCATAAAGTCGGACTGAAAGCCGATCAGACCGCGCGCCGGAATGTGATATTCCAAACGGGTGCGGCCATGGCCGTCGGATTCCATGTTAGTCAGCTCGCCTCGGCGGCGGCCGATTTCTTCCATCACCGCGCCCTGATGGCCGTCTTCCAGGTCGATGGACAGATTTTCATACGGCTCGCATTTATCGCCGTTGATTTCCTTGTACACCACGCGCGGCTTGCCCACGGCCAGCTCAAAACCCTCGCGGCGCATGTTTTCCAGCAGGATGGTCAGGTGCAATTCGCCGCGGCCGGAGACGCGGAACACATCGGCATCAGCCGTGTCTTCGACTTTCAACGCAACGTTGGTCAGCAACTCTTTATTGAGGCGGTCGCGGATCTGACGGCTGGAAACAAACTTGCCTTCGGTGCCGGCCAGCGGCGAGCTGTTCACCATGAAGTCCATGGTCAGCGTCGGCTCGTCCACCCCCAAAACCGGCAGGCCAACCGGATTGTCCCTGTCGCAAATCGTGACGCCGATGCCGATCTCGTCCAGACCGGAAATGATGATAATGTCGCCCGCCTCGGCGCTCTCCACCGGTATCCGCTCCAGCCCCTGGAAGCCGAGCACCTGATTGATACGGCCCGAACTGATCTGCTTGTCATGGTTCATCACCACCACTTGCTGGCCGGGCTTGATGCGCCCGTTGAGCACGCGACCAATGCCGAGGCGCCCGGTAAATGTTGAATAATCCAGCGCGGCCAGCTGTAGTTGCAGCGGCGCATCGGGATTGCCCGGCGGGGTCGGCACATGCTTCAACACGGTCTCGAACAGCGGCTTCATATCGGAAGCGGATCCACCGTGCGACGGCGCATCTTTCAGATCCAGGCAAGCCCAGCCGTTCAGGCCGGATGCATAAATGACGTGGAAATCGAGCTGCTCATCGTTGGCGCCCAACTTGTCGAACAGATCGAACGTCTGGTTCAGCACCCAGTCCGCACGCGCGCCGGGACGGTCAATCTTGTTGATCACGACGATGGGCTTTAAGCCCAGCGCCAGTGCTTTCTTGGTCACGAAGCGGGTCTGCGGCATCGGGCCTTCCACCGCATCCACCAGCAGCAGCACACCGTTCACCATCCCCAGCACGCGCTCCACCTCGCCGCCGAAATCGGCGTGCCCCGGTGTATCCACGATGTTGATGTGGGTGCCGTTGTATTCGACGGCGGTGTTCTTCGCCAGAATGGTGATGCCGCGCTCTTTTTCCAGATCGTTGTTGTCCATCACTCGCTCGTCCATCTTCTGGTTGAGGCGGAAGGTGCCGGACTGGCGCAAAAGTTGGTCAACCAGCGTGGTCTTGCCGTGGTCAACGTGGGCGATGATGGCGATGTTGCGAAGTGCGCGGGACATGAAGTGCTACCTGAGTGAAATTCAAAAGGGCGCGCATTTTAGCACATGCGGGAACTCGCCAGGCAATGTCGCTTGATAACCGAAAAACCCTTGGCACAACCCCACCTGAACGGCTCAGTCCGGGCACCTAACCAGCAGGATTGTTTTCGGACGCGTTCAATATTGAGCCGAGGCGTAATTCTCGAACCGCGTGAACTCGCCTCGGAAGGTCAGCTCGACTTTGCCGATGGGGCCGTTACGCTGCTTGCCGACGATGATTTCGGCCTTGCCCTTGTCCTGTGTATCGGGGTTGTAAACTTCGTCGCGATAGATGAACAGGATCAGATCGGCGTCCTGTTCGATCGCCCCGGACTCGCGCAAATCGGACATTACGGGGCGTTTGTTGGGGCGCTGTTCCAGGCTGCGGTTAAGCTGGGACAGGGCGATCACCGGCACATGTAATTCCTTCGCCAGCGATTTGAGCGAGCGCGAGATTTCGGAGATTTCGGTCGCCCGATTCTCGCTCGCCTTGCCGCCGGGAGAGGACATGAGCTGGATATAGTCGATGACGATAAGGCCGAGTCCGTCGTGCTGGCGATGCAGGCGGCGCGCGCGCGAGCGCAGCTCCAGCGCGTTCAGGGCGGCCGTCTCGTCGATGAAGATGGGCGCGTCATTGAGCTGCCCCAGGGCGTGCGTCATGCGCGGCCAGTCTTCCTCCTCCAGGCGCCCGGTGCGCAGACTGTGCTGGTTCAGCCGGCCGACCGAACCGATCATGCGCATCGCCAATTGGGTGCCGCCCATTTCCATGCTGAAGATCGCCACCGGCTTGTTGGATTCGAGCGCCACGTTTTCCGCAATGTTGATCGAAAAGGCGGTTTTGCCCATGCTGGGGCGACCTGCCACGATGATGAGATCGCCCGGCTGCAAGCCGGAGGTCATACGGTCGAGGTCGGTGAAACCGGTGGCGATGCCGGTAATGTCGCTGGGATTGTCGCGCGCATACAGGGTTTCGATCCGTTCGACCACCTGGTTCAACAGCGGCGGGATGGCGACAAAACCCTGCCGCCCGCGTTCGCCCTGCTCGGAGATCTGCATGACCTTGCTCTCGGCCTCATCCAGCAGTTGCCCCGCATCGCGCCCGCCGGGATTGTAGGCACTGGTCGCGATGTCGCTGCCAACTTCGACCAGTTTGCGCATGATGGCGCGCTCGCGCACGATCTCGGCATAGCGCCGGATGTTGGCCGCCGAAGGCACGTTCTGCGCGAGGGCGCCGAGATAGCTTAATCCGCCCGCCTTCTCCAGTTCGTCATGGCTCTGCAATGACTCGGCGACAGTGATGACATCAATCGGCTTGGCATGCTCGGTCAGACGCCCGATGTGGCGCCAGATCAGACGGTGTTCGGCGCGGTAGAAATCCTGCTCGCTCAACAGATCGGTGATCTTGTCCCACGCGCTGGTGTCGAGCAGGATGCCGCCCAGCACCGACTGTTCCGCCTCGACCGAATGCGGCGGCAGCTTCAGTGCGTCAAGCTGGGAATCGGCAACGGGAGTGGAAAAATTTTGCATGGCGGCGGCGCAAATCTGGGGAGCGGGATTTTACACTGCGCGCAGCATCGCCAGTGCAAAAACAAAAAGGGCTGTTGCCAGCCCTTTTGTTAATCCCATGAAAACGCGGAATTACTGTTCGCCCAGCACCGAAACTGTCACATCGACCACCACATCCGGATGCAGCGCGATGCTGACCGGGTGATCGCCAATCTGCTTCAGGTGGCCTTCGGCCATGCGCACCTGGCCTTTTTCGACCTGGTGCCCCTGGGCGACCAAAGCAACCGCGATATCCGCATTGGTCACCGAGCCGAACAGCTTGCCGTCCACCCCCGCCTTTTGCACCATCTGCACGGTCAATCCGTTTAGCTTGGCACCGCGCGCCTGCGCATCCGCCAGCTTGGCCGCTTCGGCAGCTTCCAGTTCGGCGCGGCGTACCGCAAAATCAGCCACGTTATTTTCCGTGGCGCGCTTTGCCTTGCCTTGCGGGATCAGGAAGTTGCGCGCAAAACCGTTCTTCACTTTGACCACATCGCCCAACTGGCCGAGGTTGGCCACTTTTTCCATCAGAATCACTTGCATGATCTACTCCTTAATGCAAATCGGTGTAAGGCAGCAACGCCAGGAAACGCGCGCGCTTCACGGCCACGCTCAATTGGCGCTGGTAGTGCGCCTTGGTGCCGGTGATGCGCGCCGGGATCAGCTTGCCGTTCTCGGAGACGAATTCCTTCAGGATGTTGATATCCTTGTAATCCACTTCCGCGATCTTCTCTGCGGTGAAACGGCAGAACTTGCGGCGCTTGAACAATTGACGCGAAGAACTGTTCTTCTTGTCGTCTTTTTTCTTAAATACACGAGCCATTTTTTTGCTCCTATCTCAATGTGACTTTATCAATATGCATCACCAGTTGCGCGATCTTCAGACTGCGTTGGGCGAGGAATCCTTCGGCTTTCACCACCTGCCCGGATTGCAGGCGGCTCACTTGCTCTGCCACCGCACCGAGCGCCAGCGCCGGCACATCACACTGCACCTGGCGCTGCATTCCCGCTTCCTGCCGCATCGAGTGGTGGCGCAATTTGAACGCCGCTCTCGCCAATCCTGCCGGGGTAAAACGCAAGCTTTCAAGCTCGACGATTTCCCCCTCAATCACACAATGGTTGCTGCCCAATCCTGATTACGCTGCCGCGACCGCCACCGGAGCGGGTGCCGCTTCGGTTGTTTCGGTCAGCGAACGCGACTTCTCTTCCTTCATCATCACCGATGGCGCGGTCACGGCCGCCTTGGTCTTGATGATCAGGTGGCGCAACACGGCATCGTTGAATTTGAATGCGTGCTCGAGCTCCTCCAGCGTGGGCTGGTCGCACTCGATGTTCATCAGCACGTAATGTGCCTTGTGGATTTTCTGGATTGGGTAAGCCAGCTGGCGGCGACCCCAGTCTTCCAGACGGTGGATATGACCGTTCTTGCCGGTCACCAGCGTGCGATAACGCTCGATCATTGCGGGCACTTGCTCGCTCTGGTCGGGATGCACGATGAAGACGATTTCGTAGTGTCGCATTACATCTCCTTGTGGTTAAAAGCTCCCCGCCAGCGACAACGGTGGAGCAAGGTGAAAAAAGACTTCCTTTTCAGGGAGTCGGGCATTATAGGGATATTCCATGCCGGGTCAAGCGGCACATGCGGGTCCACCCTCCTCTGCTACACTTGGCGGTAATTTAAGCGTTTTCATCCATGAATAAAATCATCCAGCGTCCCTATCCTGAAGCGCTAGCCCGGCAGTTGACGGCGGGCGGTATCACCCCGCTACTGGCGCGGCTCTATGCGGCGCGCGGCATCGCCGATGCGCGTCAACTGGACACCGATATCAAACGCCTGCTGCCGTTCAACTTGCTGAAGAATGCCCGGCAGATGGGGAAATTGCTGGCCGATGCCATCGCCGCAA
>PCWU01000125.1 GCA_002787455.1 Gallionellaceae bacterium CG11_big_fil_rev_8_21_14_0_20_60_62
TTTGCCGAATCAAAGAAGTGGCTGCGGTTGGCGGTTGACGGCATTTCAGGCACGCAATCCGACCCGGCAGGCATGAAATTACGTTGGCACAAAGCTCAAGATAGCTTCAATAGCGGGAGCGCTTCATGTACATCCACTGGGAAAAAGAGCTGGAACTGGGCAACAGTCTGATCGACACACAGCATCGCATTCTGGTCCTGCTTTGTCGCAAGCTGGATATTGCAATTAAGTCCGGCGCTTCGGAACAAACGCTGCGCTGGGTGATTATTGAACTGCGAAAATTTACCGAGTTTCACTTTGTCAGCGAAGAAAATTTAATGCGTGAGATCGGCTATCCCGCCGTGGATGAACATTCGCTGATCCACAGCGAACTGCTGAGCCAGCTCGACATGGCAGTTGCCAAGATTGCGCACCACAAGGAATTCCCGGATGACATGCTGTTCTTCCTGAATAAATGGCTGGGCTACCATGTAGTGCACGACGATCTCAAAATCGCCGAATATGCGAGGGATTCGGAAAAACGCCCGCTGGGCGAAGATCTGTATGACGAATATCTGCTAACGGATAAATCCAGATAGCTGTTGCCAGATGCAGCCCCGTCTGGCAACGCTTTATGCCGAAAGAAATTCATGAGCCAGAAACGCAGCGCCTTCTTCGTGTCGGACCGCACCGGGATTACGGTGGAAAAGCTGGGCCGCAGCATGTTGAGCCAGTTCGACGGGGTCGAATTCAAGCCGGTCACCCTGCCATTTGTCGATTCGGTCGAAAAAGCCCGCGCCGCGGTGCGGCAGATCAATACGGCAGCCGTGGAAGACGGCTGTCGCCCGCTGGTGTTCAGCACACTGATTGTGCCGCAAATCCACGACATTTTGGAACAGGCGAATGCACTCGTGCTTGATCTGTTCGACCGTTTTATTGTGCCGATTGAGAACGAGCTGGGGATTCGCTCTTCCCACGCGGTCGGCCGCTCGCACGAGACCGGGCTGCATTACGACACGCGCATGGATGCGGTTAACTACGCGCTCAACCACGACGACGGCGGCGTCACGCGCGACTTGGGACGGGCGCAAATCATTCTGGTTGGCGTTTCGCGCTGCGGGAAATCTCCCACCACGCTTTATCTCGCCCTGCAGTTCGGTATCTTCGCGGCAAATTATCCGCTGGTGGCGGAAGATTTCGACAATAACGCACTGCCAAGCGCGGTGAGGCCGCTGATTGATAAAGTGCACGGCCTGACCATTCAGCCGGAACGGCTGGCGCAGATTCGCGCGGAGCGGATGCCAAACAGCCGCTATGCCTCGCTGGAAAATTGCCGCAAGGAAGTGCGGCTGGCTGAAGAGATGATGCGCGGGGCAGGCATCCCGATGCTGGATGTCACCACCATCTCGGTAGAGGAGATCGCCACCACCCTGCTACACCTGACCGGATTGAAGCGACACTAACCGGATTGCCCCGGTTAATCACCCTGACGATGTCCGGTCTAAAAGGTGTCGTGATGGCGGCCGCTATGGTTTTTGCCAGCAAGTCAACTTCTGCAACGCACCGCCTCGAACAGACAGACCGCCGCCGCCGCCGCCGCGTTCAGCGATTCGACTTTGCCCGGCATCGGGATGATGAACCGTTGCCGCACTTTTTCCTGCAAGCCCGGCGACAGGCCGGCGCCCTCGTTGCCAATGGCAAAGCCGATCGCGCCGCGCAGATCGCAGGCATAGAGCGAATGTTCAGCCTGCAACGACGCCGCCAGTATGCTGCCGCTGAACGTTTCTGCGACGCGGATCAGATCGGCATCTTCGTGAATATTTAGAACGCAATGTCCGCCCATGCCGGCGCGCAACACCTTGGGTGACCACGCATCGGCGCAGCCTTGCGACAGGTACACTGCATCGCATCCGGCCGCGGCCGCGCTGCGCAGGATGGAACCGAGATTGCCCGGGTCCTGAATGTCTTCCAGCAACAGGATGAAATTTCCCCCTGCGATTTCCGCCGGCGGAATGCCGATCAGCGCCAGCAAGCCGTTGGGCGTCTTCAGTTCGGAAAGTTGTTTGAACAGCAAGGCGTCCAGCACAGTGGTCGGGATATCCGCGCAGCGCGCCAGCAATTCGCTGATTTCCGCATCATGCAAAGCACTGTCATTCACCACCAAATGCAATGGATGTTGACCGCTTTCCAGCCATGCGCGCAGCAGATGCGGGCCGTCGAGCAGGGTCTGCCCCGCTTCGCGCCGCACGCGCGCCGAACTGGCGAGCCTGAGCAATGATTTATAGAACGGATTGTCGCGCGAGGTGATGCGCTTGACCGTGCCCATCAGTCGCGCGCTTGCCCGCTCTGATCCAGCAGGCTGCCCATCTCTTCCAGCGCGGGCAACTCGCCCAGACTGCGCAGGTTGAGATCGTCCAGCAGTTGCCGGGTGGTGGCAAACAGCTCCGGCTTGCCCGGCGTGTCGCGTGTGCCGACCACTTCGATCCAGCCGCGCCCTTCCAGCGTCTTCAATATCTGCGCCGACACCGCGACGCCGCGGATCTCTTCGATATCGCCGCGCGTTACCGGCTGGCGATAGGCGATGATCGCCAGCGTTTCCATCACGGCGCGCGAATAACGCGGCGTTTTTTGCGGATTGAGCCGGTCCAGATAATCCTGTAATTCCGGGCGCGCGCGAAAGCGCCAGCCGCTGGCGACGCGGGTCAGTTCGATCCCGCTGTCGGCATGGCGCGCTGCAATCTGCTGCAGCCATTCCTCGATTTGCCGGTTCTCCAGCGGCGTGTCGCTCAGGCGTCTCAGCTCGGCCAGCGAGAGCGGCTCCTGCGTGGTGAACAGGGCGGCCTCGATGATCCGCTGCAGCAGCGCGGCATTAATTTCGGGCTCTGCAACGGCAAGCTCCTGCCCGGTTTCACTCGGCAATAATGGCGTGACGGGTTCGGACATAGATATTCCCCAGCGATTCGGTTTGCGCGATATCGATTAGTGTTTCCTTGGCTAGCTCGAGGATGGCGATGAAGGTGACGACCAGCATCGGAATGCCGGCATCGGCCGCGAACAACTGCTCGAACGAAACATATTCGCCATGGCGCAGCTGGCGCAGCACCTTGCTCATCTGCTCGCGCACCGATAGTTCCTCGCGGCGCACGGTGTGGCTGGCATTCACTTTGGCGCGGGTGAGCAAGCCCAGCCAGGCATTGCGCAGGTCTTCGACGGTTACGCTGGGCAGACGTTCGACCACGGTGCGCTCGATCAGCACCTGCACCAGCTCGAAGTCGCGCCCTGCCTGCGGCAGCTCGTTCAGCTTGTGTGCAGCCAGCTTCATCTGTTCGTATTCGAGCAGGCGGCGCATCAGCTCGGCGCGCGGATCCTCCTCGCTCGCTTCGCCGTTCTCTTTCGGTGGCCTCGGCAGCAGCATACGCGACTTGATCTCGATCAGCACCGCCGCCATCAGCAGATATTCCGCCGCCAGTTCGAGCCGGTGCTGCTGCATCGCCTCGATATAGCCGATGTATTGCAGCGTCAGTTGCGCCATCGGAATGTCGAGCGGGTCGAGGTTGTTGCGGCGGATCAGATACAGCAGCAGATCGAGCGGCCCCTGAAACGACTCCAGCGCCACTTCCAGCGCATCCGGCGGGATATACAGATCCTGCGGCATCTCCGCCATCGGTTGGCCGTGGATGTAGGCCACCGGAGGAGTGATGGGCAGGTCGCCCTGGCGCAACAGATCGCTCACTTGTATTCCAGCCCCATCACCTCGCGCACGTCGCGCATGGTGGCGCGCGCCAGCTCGCGCGCTTTCTCGCAGCCGTCGGCGATGATGTTGCGCACCAGGGTCGGGTCGTCCAGATAGACCTGGGCGCGCTCGCGCATCGGCCGCTGTTCGGCCAGCACCGCGTCGATCACCGGCTGCTTGCATTCGATGCAGCCGATGCCCGCACTGCGGCAACCCTGTTGCACCCATTGCTGCATGTCCGCACCGGAATACACCAGATGCAACGGCCATACCGGGCATTTGTCAGGGTCGCCGGCATCGGTGCGGCGGATGCGCGCCGGATCGGTTGGCATGGTGCGAATCTTCTTCGTCACTTCGGCCTCGTCTTCGCGCAAGCTGATCGTGTTGTTGTAGGATTTGGACATCTTCTGCCCGTCCAGCCCCGGCATTTTTGAGGCGGCGGTGAGCATCGCCTGCGGCTCGGACAGGATCATCTTGCCGCCACCTTCAAGGAAGCCGAACAGGCGCTCGCGGTCGCCGTGGGAAAGATTCTGTTGTTCGTCGAGCAAAGCCTTGGCAGATTCAAGCGCCGCTTCGTCGCCCTGTTCCTGAAAGCGCGTGCGCAACTCGGTATAGAGGCGCGCTTTCTTGCCACCCAGTTTCTTCACCGCAGCGGCGGCTTTTTCCTCAAAGCCCGGTTCGCGCCCATAGATGTGGTTGAAGCGGCGCGCAATCTCGCGCGTGAATTCGATGTGCGGCACCTGGTCTTCGCCCACCGGCACCTGGGTGGCGCGGTAGATGAGGATATCGGCACTCTGCAGCAGCGGATAACCGAGGAAGCCGTAAGTGGCGAGGTCCTTGCCGGAAAGCTTTTCCTGTTGGTCCTTGTAGGTCGGCATGCGTTCCAGCCAGCCCAGCGGCGTGATCATCGACAGCAGCAGATGCAGTTCGGCATGTTCCGGCACGCGCGACTGGATGAACAGCGTGGCATGCGCCGGATCGACGCCCGCCGCCAGCCAATCGATCACCATATCCCACACGCTCTGCTCGATGATCTGCGGCGTGTCGTAGTGCGTGGTCAGCGCATGCCAGTCGGCGACAAAGAACAGGCATTCGTATTCGTGCTGCATGCGCACCCAGTTTTTTAGCACGCCGTGGTAATGGCCCAGATGCAAATTGCCGGTGGGACGCATCCCGGATAACACGCGATCAGCAAACATGGTTCGATTTCTTCACAGGATAAAGTTGATCAAATTCATCACCGCG
>PCWU01000058.1:0-4952 GCA_002787455.1 Gallionellaceae bacterium CG11_big_fil_rev_8_21_14_0_20_60_62
CACCTGCGGCGAATGTTCGGTCAAGGTTGCCGGCGAGTCCGCCTTCAAAACCTACGCCGCAGGCAGCAGCTTCAAGGTGGCCGGGAACAGCAGCTTCGAGATTCGCACTGGCGCGGAAGCCGTCGATTACGTCTGCAGTTTTGGATAATTAAAACCATTCACCACAGAGGCACAGACAAAAGCGAGACAATCAAAGCGGAAAATTTTGAGGGTTCTTGCGCTTGCCCGGGTTTGACTTTCTCTGTGCCTCGGTGTCTCTGTGGCGGATTTTTTGAATTTGGATAGGAGCAAGCCATGCCGTCGTTCGATATCGTTTCAGAAGTAGAGAAGACCGAAGTCAAGAACGCGCTCGAACAGACCAACAAGGAAGTCGGCACCCGCTTTGACTTCAAGGGTTCGGATGCGCGCGTGGAACAGGCAGAGCTGGTGCTCACCGTGTTCTCCGACAACGAGTTCCAGCTCGATCAGGTGCAGGACATCCTCAACGGCAAGCTGGCCAAGCGCGGGGTGGACATCCGCAGCCTCGACATCAGCGACAAGATCGAAAAGGTCAGCGGCAACAAAGTCAAGCGCAGTTGCACGGTCAAGGTCGGGGTGGAGATCGAGCTGGCGAAAAAGATCGTCAAGCACCTCAAGGACAGCAAACTCAAGGTGCAGGCCAGCATCCAGGGCGATGCCGTGCGTGTGACCGGCAAGAACCGCGACGACCTGCAAGCCGCGATCGCCTTCGTCAAGAAAACCATCACTGATTTTCCATTGCAATATCAGAACTTCCGCGACTAAGGGGCATGGCGAGCAGCCATCCCTGCTTATGAAACTCGCCATGCCCGTTTTCCCCTATCCGACTTTCCCCCGGAAGCGGGAGAAAGGGCGAACGAGAAAGGCGATTTCTCACGCCAATCTTCCATTGCAGGGCGAATCCGGCGGGAGGACAATGTTCTCCCGCAACGCATTCCGGAGGCCCGATCATGCAATGCAACCACCGTTCAACCATCCGCATCCTGGCACTCGCATTCTCGGTCGTTCTGTTTGGCGGCACGGCCCAGGCCGACAAGCCGTCTTGGGCGGGCAGCGATAAATCCACCAAACACCAACCCAAACACGAAGCGGGCGGAATGGAGATCAGCGTACATTTCGGCGACCATCAACGCGCCATGATCCGCGATTACTACGGCAAACGAACCCGCGCAGGCCATTGCCCGCCTGGCCTGGCCAAGAAACATAATGGTTGCCTGCCGCCGGGACAGGCGAAAAAGTGGAGCATGGGCCAGCCGCTACCGCGCGATGTGGTCGTCTATGACCTGCCGTCCCGGATTACCGTAAAACTGGGCACGCCGCCCGCCGGACATCGTTATGTGCGCGTGGCGGCGGATATCCTGCTGATTGCAGTCGGCACCGGCATGGTCGTTGATGCGATCGAAGATATAGGGAAAATGTGAAAAGTTCGACACCGTCTTGCAACACACACGGCGGGGAGGAATAACATGAAAAAAGCACTGGTACTGTTCGCCGACGGCAGCGAAGAACTGGAAGCCGTCACCGTCATCAACATCCTGCGTCGCGGCGGCATCGAAGTCACCGTGGCCGGCCTTCAGGCCGGCCCCTTGCGCGGCAGCCGCGGCACCATGCTGGTGCCGGACACCACTCTGGATAGCGCGCTGGCACAAGAGTACGACCTGATCGTGCTGCCCGGCGGCCTGCCGGGCGCCGACCATCTGCGCGACGATGCGCGCGTGGCCGGCTTGTTGCGCAAGATGCATGATGCAGGCCGTTACGTGTCAGCCATCTGCGCCGCGCCCTCGGTGCTTGCCAATGCGGGCCTGCTCGACGGCAAGCGCGCCACCTGCTACCCGGGCGCACTGGATAATTTCCCCGCCGTGCAAAGGCAGACCGCCGCCGTGGTGGAAGACGGCAAACTCATCACCTCGCGCGGACCCGGCACCGCGATGGATTTCGCTCTCACCCTGCTGGAACGCCTGACAGACAAGGCAACACGGGACAAAGTGGAAGCCGCACTGGTGCGCTGACACAGATGTCGCGATTGCCGCCGTCGCTCATCGCCCTCGCCCTGCAACTGGCGGCTTGGCTGGTGCTGCTGCTGGTCGCCGGTGGCGGAAATTTCCCGCCACTCGCACTAGCCTTGCTGGCCGGTCTCCTTGCCGCCGTCTTGAGCCATTTTGCCGGACTCGCGCGCTGGTGGTTGCCGATCCAGCTCCTGTTTGCCCCGGCGCTGATCATCGCCCTTGCCGCAGACATTCCCCCGCTGTTTTTTCTGTTCGGTTTTCTGTTGCTGTTGCTGGTTTACTGGAGCACGTTCCGCTCGCAGGTACCGCTCTACTTGTCCAGTCGCAAGGTTTGGATGGCGCTGGAAATCCTGTTACCCGCCGACCGGCCATTGAGTTTCATCGACATCGGTTCCGGCCTCGGCGGCGTGCTGACCCATCTGGCGCGGGCGCGGCCGGAGAGTCACTTCCACGGCGTCGAAATCGCCCCGCTGCCGTTCATCCTGAGTTGGTTGCGCATCCGCTTCGGCGGTTACCGCAATTGCACGGTGCGCCGGCAAAGCCTGTGGGACTGCGATTTGGCCGAGTACGACGTGGTGTTCGCCTATCTGTCGCCGGTGCCGATGGCGGAGCTGTGGCAAAAGATCGAACGCGAGTTGCATCCCGGTGCTTTGTTCATCAGCAATTCGTTCAACGTCAGCGATCATCCGCCGCAGATAATCCGGGAAATCGATGATCTGCACCGATCAAAACTGTATGTCTGGAAAAAATGACGCAATATTTATCAGACAGTTATGCGGCATCAGGCAAAAAACTTCCCAAGCCGGAATTTTTTAGCTAGGATGCACACCTGTTCCCGTAAGACTTCCCGGCAACTCTGCCGTAGCCAACAAACCCATTAACTCCCAACGAGAAAAAACCATGAGCGAGCAAATCCATTACATTACTGACGACACGTTCACCGCCGAAGTTTTGCAGTCCCCCCTTCCCGTACTGGTGGACTACTGGGCCGAATGGTGCGGCCCCTGCCGCATGATCGCGCCGATCCTGGATGAAATCTCCCAGGAATATGCCGGCCGCCTGAACATCGCCAAGTTGAACGTGGACGAAAACCAGCAGACCCCGCAAAAGTACGGCGTGCGCGGCATCCCCACTCTGATGCTGTTCAAAAACGGCAATATCGAAGCGACCAAAGTCGGTGCCCTGTCCAAATCGCAACTCACCGCCTTCATTGACAGCCACATCTGAACCCTTTACCCTCTCGCCCGCGCTTGCCGTGCTTCGCTCTGAAACACGGACACAATAAATAAATCCGAAGCAAGACACGGCGGCTGGCGCGAAAATTCCCACAACCCCGCAACACTCTCCCGCAACACTCTATCAACCGCGCTGAAGCGCTCCATTCTGACTATGCATTTATCCGACCTCAAGACCAAACACATCACCGAATTGGTGGAAATGGCCACCACCAGCCAAATCGACAATGCCAACCGCATGCGCAAACAGGACCTGATGTTCGCGCTGCTAAAAAGTCACGCGAAAAAAGGCGAAAGCATTTTCGGTGAAGGCACGCTGGAAGTGCTACCCGACGGCTTCGGCTTCCTGCGCTCGCCAGACACCTCATATCTGGCCGGACCGGACGACATTTACGTCAGCCCCAGCCAGGTGCGCCGGTTCAACCTGCACACCGGCGATTCGATTGAGGGCGAGATTCGCACCCCGAAGGACGGCGAGCGTTATGTGGCGCTGGTCAAGGTCGACAAAGTCAACGGTGAACCGCCGGAGAATGCCAAGAACAAGATCCTGTTCGAGAACCTGACCCCTCTGTTTCCGACCCGGCACATGACGCTGGAGCGCGATATCCGCGCCGAAGAAAATCTTACCGGGCGCATCATCGACATCGTCGCCCCCATCGGCAATGGTCAACGCGGCCTGCTGGTGGCCTCGCCCAAATCCGGCAAGACGGTGATGTTGCAACATATCGCCCACTCCATCTCGGCGAATAATCCGGAAGCGACATTGATCGTGCTGCTGATCGACGAACGCCCGGAGGAAGTGACCGAAATGAGTCGCACCGTGCGCGGCGAAGTGGTCGCCTCCACCTTCGACGAACCGGCTACCCGTCACGTGCAGGTCGCCGAGATGGTGCTGGAAAAGGCCAAACGCCTGGTCGAACACAAGAAAGACGTGGTCATCCTGCTCGATTCCATCACCCGTCTGGCGCGCGCCTACAACACGGTCATCCCGTCTTCCGGCAAGGTGCTGACCGGCGGCGTGGATGCTAACGCCCTGCAGCGGCCGAAACGCTTCTTCGGCGCGGCACGCAACATCGAGGAAGGCGGCTCGCTAACCATCATCGCCACCGCGCTGGTCGATACCGGCTCGCGCATGGATGACGTGATCTACGAGGAATTCAAAGGCACCGGCAACATGGAAATCCATCTGGATCGCCGTATGGCGGAAAAACGCATCTACCCGGCGATCAACATCAACCGTTCCGGCACGCGCCGGGAAGAGCTTCTGCTCAAGCCGGAAATCCTGCAACGGATCTGGCTGCTGCGCAAGCTGCTGTACCCGATGGACGAGCTGGAGGCGATGGAATTCCTGCAGGACAAAGTCAAGGCAACCAAAAACAACGCCGAGTTCTTTGATTCCATGAAGCGTTGAGAAACACCACAAAAGGTTTTGACGAAAAAGGCGATTTGGGTATAATGCGCGCCTTTCGAAAGAACCGCAGTTATCAGCGAAGGCTAACCTTCAGGTTATGCCGTAACTAAAAACGACGTTTTCGGTGGAGGCTAACCTTTGGGTTATGCCGTAAACAAACCGCATCAAGCGAGGTAGTCATGTACGCAGTAATCAAAACCGGTGGCAAGCAGTATCGCGTTGTCGAGGGTGAAACGCTCAAAATTGAAACCGTTGACGGCGAAGTCGGCAGCGCGATCGTGT
>PCWU01000058.1:4964-5177 GCA_002787455.1 Gallionellaceae bacterium CG11_big_fil_rev_8_21_14_0_20_60_62
GTGGGCCAGCCCCTGCTGGAGGGCGCCTCGGTCAAAGCCACTATCGTGGCCAACGGCCGCCACAAGAAAGTAACCATCTTCAAGATGCGTCGCCGCAAGCATTACCAGAAGCACCAAGGGCATCGTCAAAACTACACCGAGATCCGCATCGACGGCATCTCCGCTTAAGCAAAGGAGCTAGAACATGGCATCGAAAAAAGGCGGCGGCAGTAC
>PCWU01000028.1:0-4908 GCA_002787455.1 Gallionellaceae bacterium CG11_big_fil_rev_8_21_14_0_20_60_62
CTTGTCGTCGCCCAGCGCCTTGTTCAGCATGTTGCGGATGTAGCCGTCCGAGTCCATGCCGATGGTGGTCTTCTCGGCGGCGCTGAGGTGGAACTCTTCGAACACTTCGGCGATCTGGTCGCGATTGAGATTCTTCAGCGCCACCATGGCCGTGCTGATCTTCTGCACCTCCTTGGGTTCCAGATACTTCATCACCTCGGCCGCCTCATCCGCGCCCAGGGTCATCAGCAGGATCGCGCTCTTATTGACGCCGGCGTCACTCATTCCTTGTTCACCCATTCCTTGACCACCGTGGCGACAATCTTGGGGTCGTCCTTGGCCAGTTGTTTGGCGACTTGCAAGTTGTGGTCATAGCTGTTGCCTGACTGCCGGTGCGTCCCGTCCTGTTTAGCCGAACCTTCTTCTCCTTCGGTGCCTCCCCCTTCCTCACCTTCCGAATGTTCTTCCTGTTCCATCGCGTTCTCGGTGGCGCGGCGGAAGGCCGGACGGATGATGCCGAACAGCAGATATATCACACCACCGCCGATCAGCAGATATTTCAGCAAGTCCTTGGTCAGCGCGATGATCTCCGGCTGTTGCCACAGCGGGATTGCCTCCAGCACTTCCTGCGTATCGTTGAAGGCGCTGTTGAGCAGATTCAGGCTGTCGCCGCGCGTTACTTCAAAGCCGACCGCTTCCCTGACCAGTGCCGAGATCTGGTTCTTTTCCTCCTCGCTGTAGGGAGTGGAAACCATTTTTCCTTCGGCATCCGCCACGCTGCGGTTGTTCAGCACCACCGCCACCGACAGACGTTTGATATTGCCGACGGGCAACCGGGTATGCTGGATGGTGCGGTCCACTTCGTAATTGGTGCGCTGTTCCTTGAGCGACTTTTCGGTGGCTGCACCGTTGACGGCAGGCAGCGCATTGGCCGGGGCTACGATGGGCGCGGTAGCCGGCACCGGCGGCTGGTTAGACAGCGCGCCGGGCACGCCGCCGGCGGTCTTCACGCCGTCCAGCGATTCCGTGCTTTGCATGCTGCGCACGGCAGCCGCATTCGGCGGCTGGTTCGGCGCATAGCTTTCAGAGGTCTGTTCTTTCTCGGTGAAATCCAGGCTGGCCGTGACCTGCGCGCGCACATTCTGCGTGCCGGTGATCGGTGACAGGATGTCGAGGATACGCTGCACATAGTCCTGTTCGATCTGGCGCACATATTTCATTTGCGAGGCATCCAGCATCTGCCGCTTGCCGTCGGCCGAGGCAGACAGCAGATTGCCGTTCTGATCGACCACCGTCACGTTCTCCGCACGCATCTCCGGCACACTGCTGGAAATCAGATGCACGATGGCATTCACCTGGCCTTCATCCAGCGCGCGCCCGGCATACAGCGCCAGCACCACCGAGGCGGTGGGTTTCTGTTTGTCCTTGATGAACACGCTCGGTTTTGGAATCGCCAGATGCACGCGCGCATTCGACACGGCGGCCATGGTCTGCACCGAGCGCGCCAGTTCGCCTTCCAGCGCGCGCTGAAAATTGACCTGTTCGAGGAACTGGCTGGTGCCGAATTTCTGGTTTTCCATCAACTCGAAACCTGCCGTGCCGCCTTTGGGCAGCCCCAGCGTCGCCATCTTCAGACGCACTTCATGCACCCGGCTGGCGGGCACCATCAGCGCGCCGCCGCCCTCGGCAAACTTGTACGGAATATTTTGCTGCTGCAGCGACTCGATCACCGCGCCGCCGTCGCGCTCGGCCAGATTCGCATACAACACGCGATAGTCCGGCGTCTGTCCCCACAACCACAACCCGGACAGCAGCGCGACCGTGGCGGCAACCGCCACGATCAATCCCAGCTTTTGCTGGCTGGGGATGCCGATCAGCAATTGCGCCATGCCCGGATTGCTGCTCAAAGTATTTGTATCGGCCATATCTGGAGTCCCTGATTCATTTCTTTACGCTGCGGATTATCGGCTTGCAAAGCAACAGCGGTCTGC
Source organism: Gallionellaceae bacterium CG11_big_fil_rev_8_21_14_0_20_60_62 (assembly GCA_002787455.1). GTDB lineage: Bacteria > Pseudomonadota > Gammaproteobacteria > Burkholderiales > Gallionellaceae > Sideroxyarcus. Next base: position 1,971 of record PCWU01000028.1, read on the forward strand.
GGAAAAGCGGGGAAATTACCGTGCTATTCCCTTAAAAGGCCCCGCGCGAGGACTGTTACTGTGCGGCCGTGGAAAAGCGCCAAGGAGAATTAAGATGAGCATAAACGGTATTTCCAGTGTTGACAGCCTGCTGGCGCAGATGCGTGCCGCCGTGGCGGTGGCGCAGGGACAGCCTGCCGCGCCCGTAGCGGGGACGAGCGGGGCGGATTTTGCCAATGTGCTGAAGAACTCGCTGGACGGCGTGAACCGCGCCCAGCGTGAGGCGGGCTCCATGCAGGAAGCTTTTGTGCTGGGCGATGACAAGGTGAGTTTGAGCGACACCATGATCGCGATGCAGAAAGCCAACATCTCGTTCCAGACAGCCGTCCAGGTGCGCAACAAGATGGTGGCGGCGTATAACGACATCATGAACATGCAGGTGTAGCGCGGCAGGCATTTTCCGGTTCGGCAGCAACCCGCTCCAGTATCAAATAATCTCTTGATTGTAAGTTTCTTGCACCATGGCCGACCCACATAGCCATGGAGGTGATGAATCGGTCGGGCATACAAAGCCGGAGCATGCTTGCCTGTATTCCATCCCAATTCACAAGGAACTGAACAAATGTACCAATACGAACTCGCCCGCAGCGGCGAAGCGCTGTTCAGGATTCGCGGTCACTATTTGACCGCCATTGTGATTATCGGTGCGTTGATCGCCTATCAGTCTGGCGCTGTCGGCCCGTTTGCCAGTGAAGGTGCCAACCAGGCCTGGTTCTGGCTGTCACTGGCGGTCGCCTCGGTCGGCGCGCTGATCCGCGTCATCACCAGCGGCTATGCCGCGCCGGGGACATCGGGAAACTCAAAGGATGCCCCGGTCGCGGCGGAATTAAACACCTCAGGCCCGTACTCGCTGGTGCGCAATCCACTCTATGTCGGCCGCATTCTCAATTTCACCGGCATCGCCATGCTGTCCGGCAGCTGGGTGTACGGGGCGCTGGTGTTTTTGCTTGCGATCCTGGTTTACGAGCGGATTGCCGTGTTTGAAGAAGAGTTTCTGCGCGCGGAGTTCGTCAAGGCGCATGCTGAATGGTCGGCCAAGGTGCCGTTTCTGCTGCCCCGTCTTTGCTGCTGGCTAAAACCCAAATACCCGTTCTGGCTCGGTCGCTGCATCCGGCGTGAAAACAAAAAACTGTTCTGGCTGGCCAATGCTCTGATCCTCAATAACTTTGCCCGTCACGGTTTTGATATTGGCTTGTTGCCGGAAAACCCGGTCTGGTACTACGCCTGGGCAGCACTCGCCCTGACCTCGTTGATCGTTCACCTTTTGCGCCGGTTCAATACAACCTTCTCCGACATTTCCTGATTCAACCTGGAAGCCGCACACTTCACTTCGCAGCGACTCATCCGGCGGGTGGGCGTAAATAAGTGGTGAAATATTCTCGCAATCATCTCCTTGCGTAGTACGGGGAGCGGTCAACTGCGGTTTTTAGGTTTAATAGTCACCCCTCGCGCCTGTCAAACAGCGCAAGCCAGCGTGATAGAATGCCGCCCCAAATCCGGCCAAGGCTATGGTTTTTCCTTGCTGTCGGGCGGCAGATACTTCAAACAGGACCTCAGGATGTCGGCAAAGCAAACAGAACTCGGCCCATTGATCGCCATCATCGGCTGTGATGGCTCGGGCAAATCCACGGTCAGCGCAGAGGTCCTGCGCTGGGCGCAAACCTTCGGCCCCGCAGTGGCATCCCATCTGGGCAAGCAGTCCGGCAATCTGGGGCGCGCAATCACCCGCTTGCCGCTGATCGGGAAACGTCTGGAACCGGTCATCGCGCGAAAAACCGATAAGACACGCGCCCTGCGCGAGAAAAAATCGCCCGGATTCTTCACCGCGCTGGTTATTTTTGCGTTCTCGCTGCGCCGGCTCCGCCGTTTCAGACGGATGATGGCGATGCGCCACCGGGGAATTATCATCATTGCCGACCGCTATCCGCAGCTCGAACTGCCGGGCGCTTACGACGGCACCGGCTTGTCGATGGATGCGCCGGGCAGTGCCTTTGTGCGCTGGCTGGCGCGGCGCGAGCGCGTCATGTACGAATGGATGACCAGCTACCGGCCGGATCTGGTGATTCGTCTGAATGTTGATCTGGATACCGCCTGCGCGCGCAAACCCGACCACCGCCGCGAGCTATTGCGCGACAAAATAGCCGCGACGCCATTGCTCAAATTCAACGGCGCGCCGATCGTCGAAATCGATGCGGCACAGACGTTGGCGGAAGTATTGAAGGCGACCAATGCGGCAGTGACGCGAGTGCTGACCGAGCACGGTTTTGCCCAAACCAACCTAAAACAGGAAGATGCCAGTTGAGTTGCCGGTTTGAAAATCCGCGCCAGGGCGCAATCATTATTGATCGGTCAATCCCGCAATCATGCTGAAGCAGGCAGGCACTTTTTCGGCGGAGCAATGTGACGCCCTCTTCGCCGCCGTGCTGGCGCACGACGATATTGATCTGGGCGCGCAACTTCCCGAGACGATTTCGCTCGATTACACCCCGGATCAGCTTGCCCGCTGTTTTGCTATTTGCAAGCAACTGTGGCAAGAGGGGGTGGATCGGGCGGCGCTGGTCGAGATGATCGCAACGATTGCCCGGCAACACGCGCAGACGGCCGAGGAGCAGCTCGCTTTCAAGTATTTGCGCGCCAAGTTGAAACACCTGCGTTTTGCCTTTGTGGTTTGTGATGAACGGCACCGCTATCCCAGACTGTTTCACTGGATGACCGCCATCATGGGTAATCTGCAGGATGCCTTCAAGAACAAACAGTATGCCCATGTCGAGCGCATCGCCGTTCCGGTGCGGTTTTTCCTGTCGCGCTTCGTCTATGCGCTGATCGGGAAAGAGATAGATGGCTTCAGGCCCAGCACGACGGAATCCTTTCGCCGCTATGTCCACGGCCAACTCGATTT
>PCWU01000028.1:4960-5102 GCA_002787455.1 Gallionellaceae bacterium CG11_big_fil_rev_8_21_14_0_20_60_62
AACCTGAAGATTCTTTACCCTTCTGCCGACCATTCCGCCGTTTCCAGATATCTCGGCACGATCAACGGATTGATGGGCAACGCGCACGATGAAATGGTCGCCAGGAAATTCGACAAAACGCACGACTACTATGCCGACACCT
>PCWU01000028.1:5154-5296 GCA_002787455.1 Gallionellaceae bacterium CG11_big_fil_rev_8_21_14_0_20_60_62
TCGGCGACATCGATTATCTAGTGTTTTACGACAAGCCGCTGGTCAAGTTCGAGCGGCTGCTTGAAACCTATTTATCCTATGCACCCTCCGGTTTTGAATCCTTCCTGGCGTCGATGCCGGTCTGGCTGAAAGACAAGCTGTA
>PCWU01000028.1:5304-5446 GCA_002787455.1 Gallionellaceae bacterium CG11_big_fil_rev_8_21_14_0_20_60_62
CCACCCTGAAAAAAGAATTCGGGGAAATGCTGGAAGAACAAAATGCAGGCGATAAAAAATTGCCGCCGCTGTTGTTCAATTCGCACCACAAATCCCATGCCGCGTCGGCCTTCTATCCCAGCCCGTTTGAAAAAGCGGCGGT
>PCWU01000035.1:0-4888 GCA_002787455.1 Gallionellaceae bacterium CG11_big_fil_rev_8_21_14_0_20_60_62
TCGCCCAGATCGGCGACGCGGATCAGCGCGCCGCGATTCTCCAGCGCGGTGCGGATGATGTCGCGGCGCGGCATCTGCGCCAGCAGCTTGTCGGCGCTGGCCGCCACGGCGTCGATGAAGGCGGCATCCGGCGACAACAGGATGGCCTGCGCCAGTTCGTCATGCTCGGCCTGCGAAAACAGATCCATCGCCACCCAGTCCGGATCGGTCTGGCCGTCGCAGATGACCAGAATCTCGGACGGCCCGGCGATCATGTCGATGCCGCAGGCGCCGAACACACGCCGCTTGGCCGAAGCCACATAGGCATTGCCGGGGCCGACGATCTTGTCCACCTTGGGAATGGTTCCCGTACCGTAGGCCAATGCCGCCACCGCCTGTGCGCCGCCGATGGTGAACACGCGATCCACGCCGGCGAGATGCGCGGCCGCCAGCACCAGTTGATTCTTCACGCCATCGGGCGTGGGCACCACCATGATCAGCTCAAGCACCCCGGCCACCTTGGCCGGCAAAGCGTTCATCAGCACCGATGAAGGATAGGCCGCCTTGCCACCGGGCACATACAGACCGACGCGATCCAGCGGCGTGACCTGCTGACCGAGCAGGGTGCCGTCTTCGTCGAGGTAGTTCCAGGAAGCCTGCACCTGCTTCCGGTGATAGTCGGTGACGCGCTGCGCCGCCTGCTCCAGCGCTTTCTTCTGGTCGGCGGGCAAACCATCGAACGCCGCCTTCAGTTCGGACTTGGGCAGCTCCATCGCGGCGGAATCTGCCAAGGGCAGACGATCGAACTTGCGCGTGTATTCCAGCACGGCGTCATCGCCGCGTTTTTTCACATCGGCGAGGATGGCCGCGACGGTGGCTTCCAGTTTCTCGTCGGCAGTCTCTTCGAAAGCCAGCAGCTTGTTCAGTCTGGCGTCGAAATCAGCTTGTTTGGTCGATAGTCTCGTGATGTTCATTTCACGGCTCCGGCAAACGCATCCAGCATGGGTTGTATCGTATCGCGCTTGAGTTTGAGCGAGGCCTGGTTCACTACCAGACGCGACGAGATATGCGCGATCTCCTCCACCGCCACGAGGTTGTTGGCTTTCAGCGTCGCGCCGCTACTGACCAGATCGACGATGGCGTCGGACAGACCGACCAGCGGTGCCAGCTCCATCGAGCCGTACAGCTTGATCAGATCGACATGCACGCCCTTGGCGGCGAAGTGTTCACGCGCGGTCTTCACGTATTTGGTTGCCACGCGCAGACGCGCGCCCTGCTTTACCGCCGACGCGTAATCAAATCCGTCCGGCACCGCCACCATCATGCGGCATTTGGCGATATTCAGATCAAGTGGCTGGTACAGGCCGTCGCCGCCGTGCTCGTTCAGCACATCCTTGCCCGCCACGCCCAGGTCGGCCGCGCCGTATTGCACATAGGTCGGCACGTCGGAAGCGCGCACGATGATCAGCCGCACATCGGCGCGGTTGGTCGGCAGAATGAGTTTGCGCGAAGACTCCGGGTCTTCCAGCGGCGTGATGCCGGCCGCGGCAAGCAACGGCAAAGTTTCTTCGAAGATGCGGCCTTTGGATAAGGCGATGGTGATGCCGGTCATAGTGATTTGTGCGTCTTAAAGGACGCGCATTTTAGCCTGAAACGCGGGGCGGGTTGAAATTTGCACCCGGCTCAATCGGTCGCGGCCACGGTTTGCCAGTGCAATCCTGTCTCGTCGGCGCGCAATATCCGTGCGCTACCGTCATCCCAGTCGCCCAGCACCCAGCGCTCGCAGGTCAGCCCGTCCACCTGATGCAGATGCTTTGCCGGGCGGTGGGTGTGGCCGTGGATCAGACGCGGATAGTGATGCCGGCGAAACAGCGCATGCACCGCTTCCCCGGTTACATCCATGATGTCGCTTGGCTTGCCGCGTTTCGATTGTTCACTCCGCGCGCGCATCTCCTCGATCTGCGCCTTGCGCGCGGGCAGCGGCTGCGCGAGAAAATCCTCGCGCCAGTGCCCGCCGCGCACCGTGGCGCGAAACTGCTGGTAGGCGGCATCGCCTGTGCACAGCGCGTCGCCGTGCGTCAACAAGGCGGGGATGCCGTACAGGTCGAGCAGCACGGGATCGGGCAACAACGAGGCGGCGCACGCCGCAGCCAGCTTCTCACCCATCAGAAAATCACGGTTGCCGTGGAGGATAAAGATGCGTGTGCCGCGCGCCGCGAGCCGGCTCAGGGCATCGCCGACTCCCGCATGAAAGGGATCGGCGAGATCATCGTCGCCGGCCCAATACTCGAACAGGTCGCCCAGAATATAGAGCGCCTCGGCGCGCGGCGCGATGTCGCGCACGAAGTGCCGGAATAGTTCCGCAGCCGGCGAGTGTTCGTCACTCAGGTGCAAATCGGAGATGAGAAGCGAATGGGGCATGAATAAAAACGGCGCCGCAGCGCCGTTTGGGTTATTGCACGATTTCGGCTTTGGTGATGACGACGTCTTCTTTCGGCACATCCTGATGGAAGCCGCTGCTGCCGGTGCTCACCTTGCCGATGGCATCAACCACATCCATGCCCTCGACCACCCTGCCGAACACGCAGTAGCCCCAGCCGTCCTGGCCGGGATAGTCGAGAAAGCTGTTGCCCTTGGTGTTGATGAAGAACTGCGCGGTGGCGGAATGCGGGTCGCCGGTGCGCGCCATGGCGATGGTGTACTTGTCGTTCTTCAACCCGTTCGCCGCTTCATTCTTCACCGGGGCGTTGACCGCTTTCTGTTTCATACCCGGTTCAAAGCCGCCGCCCTGGATCATGAAATTGGGGATCACGCGATGGAAGACCGTATTGCTGTAAAAACCGCTGTTCACATAATCAAGAAAGTTCTGCACCGTGAGGGGCGCTTTCTCGGCGTCAAGTTGCAGGGTGATGATGCCGTGGCTGGTGTGGAGTTTGACCATTTTCATTTTTCCATGGGTTGAAGAAGCGGCGTGTGCGGGCAGCAGACAAAGTGCGCCCAGCAAAATCGATAGAACGAAATACGAAAATTTTTTCATGATGCGGAGCCCTCATAAACGATCTGCCAGCGCCCGTCGCGTTTTTGCCAGTACTGGCGTTTGTGCATGCGATTGACCAGGTTGTTGCTGGCGTAGTCCTGGTCGAAGTTGACCACAACCAGATCGGGCTGGGTCGGATACGGAAAGAGGCTCAGGTTATCGAGTTTGACCTTGATCCAGGTTTTGCCGGCGTTGACCCGCTGTTTTTGCCGGGCGAACGCTTCGCGCCCGGTCTGGCCGGCGGCAAAGTCCGGCGCGTAATGGGTTAAATAAATTTCGGTTTTGCGGCTTTCCCAGTCATTGCGCCATTGCTCGATCGCGGCCAACAGCGCATCCCGCTCGGCGCGGTCGCTATCCTGCAGCCAGTCGATTTGATCGGTGATAATGACCGGTGTCGCGCCGACCGTGATGTCTTTGCCCAGACGGAGCAAATCGTCGTTGGCCAGCACCACACAGCCGTTGCTGGCGCGCGGCGCGCGGCTGTAGGTGTTGCTCGGCGTGCCGTGCAGCCAGATACCGTGCCCGCTGCGCCCTTGCCGCCGATCCCACTCGTTGGGGTAACTGATCGGATAGGCACCGGCACCGTACAGGTCGGCCAGCTTGTGGCGCGGGATATAGCCGTCGACAAAATACACGCCGAGCGGCGTTTTTTGGTCACCCTCGACCAGCTTGTCCGCCCCTTTTTTGCCCATGCTGATGTAGTAATCGGCAACGTAGCGCGGTTCGCCGTTGACGCTCTCATACACATAAAGCGTGGACTTGCTGGTGTCCACCACCACCGCGTAGCGTTGCCGCGCATCCAGTTGCCACAGATAACGCGGCACCGCGATCGGCTGCTGCTGCTGAACACGCTGCAGGCGCACCTGCGCCTCTTCGCGCAAGTCTTGCAGCGACTCGCGCGACGCGCCCGGCACATTGCCAAAATCGCGCAACGGCCGCGACCGCGCCAGCAACAGGTCGCCACGAACCAGTTGTGCCAGCTTAAAATCCGGATTGCGTTCGAGCAGAGAATCGACCTCGTTCAGCGCGACATCAAGACGATTGTCCCCGACCGCCTGCAGACTGCGCGCCAGCGATTTCTCCACTTCGCGCGAATCCGTCTCGGCCACGGCATTCATGGCCAGCAAAACGAACAGGGCGAGCAGGAAGCGCATGTCTTATTTTCCGCCCCGCTCTTCGGTGATTTGCCAGCGCCCGTCGCGTTTGACCCATTGCAGGGTCTTGCGGTCGGTACTTTTGTAATGGCTGGCCCGGTAGTTCTGGGTAAATGTCGCCAGCGCGTGTTGCGCGTCAACCGGCGTCACCTTCAAATTGCTGATACCGACGCGAATCGACTTGGGCCGGGTCAGGCGGTCTTCGCGCAACGCCTCCCACGCGCCCCGCGCTTGCCCGTTGGGAGTGTTGAAATCGTCGGCATAAAAAGCCAGGTATTGTTTGACGTTTTTGTCCGACCACGCCTTGGCCCAGTCGCGCGTCGCGCTTGCGATCTCCGCGTTGGTATCAGGCGCGGGGTTGACCTTGGCAGGTGCGACCACTTCCCTGGCGGGCTGAGCGACCGGCTCATTCGCGGCCGGCACAACGGATGCCGGCAACAGCTCAACCCTTATCGGCGGAACCGGCGCCGCCTGCACGACCGGTGCGACGGCAACCACCGTGGTTTCCGCCGCGACCGGGGCGGGCGGGAGCACGGCTGTCGCGGCGGGTTGAACAGTTGCCGGGGATGCCGCCTCCGCCAACACCACACCGGGTGTTTTGGCAGCACGCGCCCCCTGGTCGAACAAATCGCGAATCAGCGCCAGCTTGGTCCGGGTGTCGGCGTTGCTCTTGTCGAGTTGCAGCGCGCGGTCATAGGCCTGACTCGCCATCTTGGCG
>PCWU01000035.1:4914-5602 GCA_002787455.1 Gallionellaceae bacterium CG11_big_fil_rev_8_21_14_0_20_60_62
TACTGTCCCTGCCCGGCATACAGCACGGCCAGATTGTTGTACGGTTCCGGCAGTTCGGGATAATCGTTGGTCAGCGCGGTGAAGATGCTGACGGCCTCCATCGGCTTGCCCTGCTCGTTAACGATCAACCCCCTCAAAAAACGCGCCTGCGCGTCTTTCGGCTTGTTCGCCAGATAGGCATCGACCTTGCTCAAGGCCTGGTCCAGCTGGCCCTGCTTGAACAGCTTGTTCGCGTCCTGAATCTCGTCCGCCATCCCGTTCAGGCTGAACGACAGCAGCAAACACAGCGTGACGGCGGATACGATTTTTTTCAACATTTCCATTTTGGCTTTATTTTTGTGGTTGATTTCGGGAGCGGCGGCTTGCGCCAATCGCCCGCGATTCTACCAAAGAAGCGGCCTTCTCATACCCCCTTTCCGCCGACCCGGTTCTGTCATCCCGCGCAGCGCGGTTTTTCGAAGTCGCGCCGGTTTCGGGTAGAATCGCGCATCTTGTTCAACCCGAGTCAATCCCAGCGCCATGAGCAGTAGCCCAGCCGTCTCCAATTTCATCCGCACCATCATTGACGCCGACTTGTCCAGCGGCAAGCACCGCAGCATCGTTACCCGCTTCCCGCCGGAGCCGAATGGCTACCTGCATGTCGGCCACGCCAAATCCATTTGCCTCAACTTCGGCCTGGCGCAGGATT
>PCWU01000035.1:5617-6018 GCA_002787455.1 Gallionellaceae bacterium CG11_big_fil_rev_8_21_14_0_20_60_62
CGACGTGCGCTGGCTGGGTTTCCAGTGGTCCGGCTCCGTGCACTGGGCTTCTGATTATTTCGATGCGCTGTACGATTTTGCGGCCGAACTGATCAACAGGGGACTGGCCTATGTGGACGATCTCACCCCGGAGCAGATGCGCGAATATCGCGGCTCGCTGACCCAGCCCGGCAAGAACAGTCCCAACCGCGACCGCGCGGTGGCAGAGAACCTCGACCTGTTCACACGCATGAAGAACGGCGAATTCGCCGACGGCGCGATGGTACTGCGCGCCAAGATCGACATGGCTTCGCCCAACATCAACCTGCGCGATCCGGTCATCTACCGCATCAAGCGCGCGCACCACATCCGCACCGGCGACACGTGGTGCATCTACCCGATGTACGACTACACCCATTGCA
>PCWU01000039.1:0-824 GCA_002787455.1 Gallionellaceae bacterium CG11_big_fil_rev_8_21_14_0_20_60_62
CCCACTGCGGCGATTTCCTCCTCGAATTGGAAATGCGCGAACGCGCCCGCACCGGCATCGACAAGCTCAAGGTCGAATACAACCGCGTGCACGGTTTCTACATCGAAGTCAGCTTCGCCAATGCCGACAAGGTGCCGGACGACTACCGCCGCCGCCAGACACTCAAGAACGTCGAGCGCTACATCACGCCGGAACTGAAGGCTTTCGAAGACAAGGCGCTCTCCGCCAACGACCGCGCACTGGCGCGCGAGAAATTCCTCTACGAACAACTGCTGGACCAGCTCGCCCCGTTCATCCCGCAACTGCAACGCATCGCCGCCGCCATCTCCGAACTGGACGTACTCGCCACCTTCGCCGAACGCGCCGCCACGCTCAACTTCTGCGCACCGCAATTCAGCGACGACGCACAGATCAGCATCATCAAAGGTCGGCACCCAGTGGTGGAAGCGCAAGTGGACACCTTCACGCCGAACGACTGCACACTCAACGACGCGCGCCGCACGCTGCTGATCACCGGCCCCAACATGGGCGGTAAATCCACCTACATGCGCCAGACCGCGATCATCGCGCTGCTCGCGCATGTCGGCTGTTTCGTCCCCGCACAGCAATCCGTGCTGGGCGAGATCGACCAGATCTTCACGCGCATCGGCGCATCGGATGACCTCGCCAGCGGGCGCTCCACCTTCATGGTCGAGATGACCGAGGCCGCCAACATCCTGCACAACGCCACCGACAAAAGCCTGGTGCTGGTGGACGAGATCGGGCGCGGCACCAGCACCTTCGACGGCCTCGCCCTCGCCTACGCCATCGCGCGCCACCTGCTG
>PCWU01000039.1:833-5594 GCA_002787455.1 Gallionellaceae bacterium CG11_big_fil_rev_8_21_14_0_20_60_62
CTATTTCGAACTCACGCGCCTAGCCGAAGAATTCAAACAACTCGCCAACGTCCACCTCGCCGCCGTCGAACACCAGCACAGCATCGTCTTCCTGCACTCTGTGAACGAAGGTGCCGCCAGCCAGAGCTACGGCCTGCAAGTCGCCGCCCTCGCGGGCGTGCCGAACAGCGTCATCCGCAGCGCGAAGAAACAGTTAGTGAAACTGGAACAGAACAGCGCCGCACAGAACCCGCAAGGCGACCTCTTCGCCGCCGCGCCGGAAACACCGGAGCCGGAAGAACATCCGCTGCTGTTGGCGCTACGCGATCTGCAGCCGGATGAGATGAGTCCGAAGGAAGCGCTGGAGAGGATTTATCAGTTGAAGAAGCTGATGTAGGGGGTATTTTTCGGTAACTATTTTCCATAATGCGACCAGCCATCTTCCGCAAACAAGCGCGAACGGAGTTTGACGAAGCGTGCGACTGGTACGAAAAGAACGCCCCGGACTTGGAATGGAATTCATGTCCGAAATCCAAATCCTGCTACAACGCATCGCCAGCACCCCAGAGCAACTCTCCATGATGTACCGCGACGTGCGCAAAGCCGTCGCTCGATGCTTTCCCTACTGCACCCACTTCCGAGAACGGAATCAACACATCGTCGTGCTGGCTGTGTTTCACAGTGCGCGCAATCCATCGGTGTGGCAACAACGCGTAAAATGAACTCAAGCATGACTGCTCAGAATATTTCGAAGCTGAAGCTTTAGCTGCCCTTGTTGGTGTGCTTGGTAATAAACAGGAGTCGTACCACGGTTTCCAACCCACTCAACAACGCACTTATTCCAGAATCTCATACGGCTCCATGGTGACCGCTTCGACCCGGTCGCCAAGCATGACCACCTCCCCTTCCCTTCTGCTGTCACCCGTTTCGCTGAATTCGAAACGATAGGTGCGGCGCAGGATGCGGCGGCCGTTGGCGTCGCGTGCCAATCCCAGCTTGGTGCTGGCAACGGTGTCGTCGAGGAATTGCACACCCGCCCTTTTGCACACTTGCCGACCGGCATAGCGGGCGATCTCGAGGATGCGGAGGCTATGCAGCCAGAACCAGATCGCCAGCCCCAATCCGGCCAGCAGCAATAAACTCGCAAAATCCATGGTGATTGCCGTCGTCCGTTAGCCGGGCAGCGCGGCCTTCAGCTTCGCTTCGCAGGCGCCCTCGTGGCTGCCGCCTTTGTAGTGTCTGTATCTCATCTTGCTTGTCCGTGAAAATCCGTACAGCGCGAATCTTATACTGTCCGCCCGCGCCAGCAGTTAACATCCGCCACCTTCCATCCTGTCGTTGCCACTTTCATGCGCCATAACCTTGCCGCCGATGTGAACCGCCGCGAAGTCTGGGCCTGGGCGATGTACGATTTTGCCAACTCCGGTTACACCACTATCGTCATCACCGCGCTCTTCAACGCCTACTTCGTCTCGGTGGTGGCGGACGGCGCACCTTGGGCGACACTGGTCTGGACATTGTCGCTGGCGCTCTCCTATGCGCTGATCATGCTGAGCGCGCCGCTGCTGGGTGCGTATGCGGATGCCTATGCGGCAAAGAAGCGCCTACTGGTTATCACCACCACAGGTTGCGTGCTGTTCACTGCCGCGCTCTACTTCGCCGGGCCTGGCATGTTGTGGCTGGCAGTCCCGCTGATCGTGCTGTCCAATTTCTTCTTCGGGTGCGGCGAGAACCTGATCGCCGCCTTCCTGCCGGAGTTGGCACGCAAGGAATCGCTGGGCAAGGTGTCGGGCTGGGGCTGGAGTCTGGGTTATGTGGGCGGCCTGCTCAGTCTGGGCATCTGCCTCGCCTATGTGAGCTGGGCGCAGGAGCGCGGCGATACGGCGGCGGACTTCGTGCCGGTGACCATGCTGATTACGGCGGTGCTGTTCGCCTTGGCGAGCCTGCCGACCTTTCTGCTATTGAAGGAACGCGCGCAACCGCAGCCGCATCTGATCGGCAAGAACATGCTGCAGGAATCGTTCGCGCGCCTGCTGCGAACCATGCGCCATGCGCGGCATTACCGCGACCTGCGGCGCTTTCTGTTCTGCACGGTGTGTTATCAGGCTGGCATCCAAACCGTGATCGCGCTGGCCGCGATCTATGCGCAGCAGGTGATGCATTTCACCCTGCAGCAGACGCTGGGGTTGATCTTCGTGGTGAACATCACGGCTGCAGCCGGCGCGTTCTCTTTCGGATACCTGCAGGATCGCATCGGCCATGTCCCGGCCATTGCGTTGACGCTGGTCGGCTGGATCATAATGGTGCTGATGGCATGGGCATCCGAAGGGCCGGGGCTGTTCTGGGCGGCGGCCAATCTGGCCGGATTGTGCATGGGTGCCAGCCAATCGGCGGGACGCGCGCTGGTCGGACTGCTCTCTCCCGTTGCGCGCCGCGCGGAGTTCTTCGGCCTGTGGGGGCTGGCGGTGAAGCTGTCGTCCATCCTCGGCCCGGTAACTTACGGGCTGGTGAGCTGGCTGACGCGGGGCGACCACCGGATGGCGATACTGGTGACCGGCGCATTCTTCCTGGTCGGTCTGCTGATCCTGCGCGGTGTGGATGCGTCGCGCGGGCAGCGGGCCACGCTGCAGAACGAAACCTGATGAGCCGCGCAACCCAAAAACCCTGTTTCCCGTACCCATTTTTATTGCCAATCCGGAGGCCTACAATGACTCGCGAGGATGCGGCGAAATGCGCCCGTCCTTTTCATTCACCGAGTGAAGGAGAAGATCATGAACACAGTAGATATGATGATCCATGTGCATCCGGATCTGGATGCGCCGAAGAGGATGGAGTTGGAAAGAACGCTGTCGGGACGTGTCGGTATTGATTGTGCGGAATTCGAACACAAGCCGCACCCCCATTCCATCATGGTGAAGTACGACCCGGATGCGATCGCGGGTATGTCCATCCTGCAGATGGTGCGCAAGATCGATCCGGCCGCATCCCGGGTGGCGATGTAGTTTTGCCGCCCTGCATGACCGGCATCAGGCCCGCGAAAGCGGGCTTTTCTTTTATGCGGGGAGTGTGCAGGGACAACTGATAGACTTCGCGCACTTATGGACATCGCCGAGATTTCCAAACAGCTTGAAGACACCGGCTACATCGTTCTGGCCAAACCGCTGGCGGATGATCTATTGGAGAAACTCTTCGCACGCTGCCAGGACGATCCCGCACGATTCCATGCCGCGCAGGTGGGCAGAGGGGCGGCGAAGCGGGAGATCGGCTCGATACGCGGCGATGTGATCGATTGGCTGGATGCGGACAACAGCAGCGACCGGATCTATCTGGCCTGCATGGATGAGTTGCGTCTGGGGTTGAACGCGGCGCTTTTTCTGGGCTTGTTCGACTACGAGTGCCATTACGCCATCTATGAAAAAGGGGCCGGCTACGCCAAACATTCCGATGTGTTGCAGGGCAAAAAGAACCGCATCCTGACCACGGTGCTGTATCTGAACAAAGACTGGCAGGCCGCCAACGGCGGCGAACTGGTAGTCTATGACCCGACGGGCATGTCGGTCATCGCCAGGGTGAACCCGGCTTTCGGCACGATGATCATTTTCCTGAGCGAATCTTTCCCGCACGAAGTCCTGACATCGCTCGCAACCCGGCGCAGCATCACCGGCTGGTTTCGCGTCAGCGGCAGCTAACCATTCCAAAAATCAAAACCGGATTGGTCGGCGCATCAAGCGGCCGCCGCTAAAAAAGCCTGCTTTCGCAGGCTGTATCGGTTCATGGATTGGCGCTTCCGTGTCATTTGCCGCTGGCGCTGGCGCCTTCTGCGGCAATGGCGGCAATCCGGCCAATGCGGCCGGACAATTCCTTAATTCTTGCCTCCAGCGCGGCCAGTTTACGGGTTTTTCCTTCAAGTTCATCCGCTCTGTTCGCCAACTCTGCGGTCTTGGCTTGTTCCTGTTGGAGGCTGTCGCGAAGTTGCGACACGGTTCGCATGTATTCAAGCGAAAGTCTCCTTTCCTCGTCGAGCTGTGCGTTCACTTTTTCCAATTGCGCCGTTTGACGGGCGGATATTTCATCTGATTTCGCCTCCAGCCCGGCGGATTTCGCCTGTTCCTGTTTCAGGCTTTCGCGCAACCGGACGACTTCCTTGAGCAAATTGCGGGTTTTGTTTTGTTCCTCCGCCAACAACGCGCGACTGTCCGGCGCGGCATCAGGTTTTGCCGATTCGCTGTAGGCACGGAGTTTTATAGTCTTTTCCATGATGCCATTCTCGTGAATTCAGACCGGTTGCGCAACACTGTGCTAAAACCGGTTTGACCGGGTTCGGAAAATTAGGATATTCAGCCCGCCAACAAGCCCGTTAAGTAGAATGCCTTTCTGCAATCCTATTCCCCCAATCCTACGGAGACTCCAATGAAAAAACTGCTTTTTTCCCTCGCCCTGCTCTGCCTGACCGCGCCTGCATTGGCTGCGGTGGAAGGTGAAGAGATCACCTATTCCGCGAACGGCACGACGCTGAAGGGCTGGCTGGCCTATGAAGGACATGCGATGGGCAAGCGCCCGGCGGTGCTGGTGGTGCATGAATGGTGGGGACACAACGCCTATGCGCGCAAGCGGGCGAATATGCTGGCCAAGCTGGGCTATGTCGCACTGGCGGTGGATATGTACGGCGACGGCAAGCAGGCGCAGCACCCGGATGACGCGGGCAAGTTCGCCACCGAGGTTTCCCAGAATAAACCGATGGCGAAAGCGCGTTTCGAAGCGGCAATGAAGGTGCTGCGCGAC
>PCWU01000048.1 GCA_002787455.1 Gallionellaceae bacterium CG11_big_fil_rev_8_21_14_0_20_60_62
ACAAGGGCAAGAAGTTCGACAGCTCGCTCGACCGCAACGAACCGTTCGATTTTCCGCTCGGTGGCGGGCGCGTCATCAAGGGTTGGGATCAGGGCGTGCAGGGCATGAAGGAGGGCGGCTCGCGCACGCTGGTGATCCCGCCGGAGATGGGTTACGGTCCGCAAGGTGCGGGTGGTGTGATCCCGCCGAATGCGATGCTGGTGTTCGAGGTGAAGCTGCTCAAGGTGATCAAGACCGACATCGCCGACAGCAAAATTGGCGAGGGAGAAGAAGTGCGCGCCGGACAAACCGTGACGGTGCATTACACCGGCTGGCTGTTCGACAAGAGCGCACCGGAGAACAAGGGCACGAAGTTCGACAGCTCGCGCGACCGCGACGAGCCCTTCGATTTCCCTCTCGGCCAGGGTCACGTGATCCAGGGCTGGGACGAAGGCGTGAAGGGCATGAGGGTGGGCGGTCAGCGCACGCTGGTAATTCCGCCGGAGATGGGTTATGGCAAACGCGGCGCGGGCGGGGTGATCCCGGGTAACGCGACACTGCTCTTCGAGGTCGAATTGCTTGGCGTGAACTGAAGCGTGCAACACAAAACTTTAATACTTACCACGGAAAATATTATGACTGCTTTACCAAAATGTCCTCTCTGCAACTCCGAATATACCTACGAGGACGGCGACAATTTCATGTGTCCGGAGTGCGCGCACGAGTGGCCAAAAGTTGCGTCTGCCGATGCAGGCGAACAAGCCAAGGTGTTCAAGGATGCCTTCGGTAACCTGTTGCAGGACGGCGACACGGTCACCGTCATCAAGGATTTGAAGATCAAGGGTTCGTCTTCCGTGGTGAAGGTCGGCACCAAGGTGAAGAATATCCGTCTGGTGGACGGCGACCACGACATCGATTGCAAGATCGACGGCATCGGCGCGATGCAGTTGAAGACCGAGTTCGTTAAAAAAGCCTGACGGAGTCGGTCATGGGCGGCTGGGGTTGTCCGCATGAAGTGGATGGCAAGTGCCAGAAGGTGCTGAACCTGCCCTGCGACATCGGCATGAAAGGCTGCGTGCTGGCAGGCCGCTTCCGTTTTGCTGACGAGAGCAAAAACCGGACAAAGAAGAAACTCGCGGGAGAGGCGGCTACACCGCCTCTGGCTGATCCGGAAAACCAAAAAACGTCGGACTGAAGTCCGACCCACGGGTCAAGCGGCGCCGGTATCGTCCATCCCCTGTTCCTGAATCTTGCGCGTCAGTGTGTTGCGCCCCATGCCGAGCAGGGCGGCGGCTTCGATGCGGCGTCCGCCGGTGTGCTGCAAGGCTTGGGTGATAAGCGTCCGCTCGAAATCCTTGTTGAACGTGTCGAGGATATTGGGTTCGTTGCGTTGCAGGGCGAGTGCCACCTGTTGTGCCAGCGCTGCGCGCCAGTCGCTGTTGACGCTTTCGGCAGGCGAACCCTCGCGCCATTCTGCCGGCAGGTCGGCGATCTCCACCTGCTGTGTCGGCGTCATCACGGTGAGCCAGTGGCACAGGTTCTCCAACTGGCGCACATTGCCCGGAATGTCTTGCGCGGCAAGATAATTCAATGCAGCTTCGCTTAGCGTCTTTTGTTCAACGCCCAGTTCCTTCGCGCTCTTCTGCAAGAAATGCTTCGCCAGCAGCGGAATATCCTCGCGCCGTTCGCGCAGTGGCGGCAAGCGCAGGCGGATGACGTTGAGACGGTGGAACAAGTCCTCGCGGAACAAGCCACGCTTCACGCGTTCATCCAGATTCTGGTGCGTCGCGGCGATGATGCGCACGTTGGCCTTGATCGGCTGGTGTCCGCCGACGCGGTAGTAGTTGCCGTCGGACAATACGCGCAGCAGACGCGTCTGCAATTCCGCCGGCATGTCACCGATCTCGTCGAGGAACAGTGTGCCGCCTTCGGCCTGTTCGAAGCGGCCGTGGCGCGTGGTATTGGCACCGGTGAATGCGCCCTTCTCGTGGCCGAACAGTTCCGACTCCAGCAGGTCCTTTGGAATCGCGGCGGTGTTGATGGCAACGAAGGGTTTATCGGCGCGCGCGCTGTGGCGGTGCAGGGCCTGCGCGACCAGTTCCTTGCCGGTGCCGGATTCGCCGTTGATCAGCACGGTGGCATTGGACTGCGCCAGGCGGCCGATGGCGCGGAACACTTCCTGCATCGCCGGGGCATGACCGAGAATGTCGGGCGCATCGGGGTTTTCGTTGCTGTTGCTTTGCTTGCGCTGGCTTTGCGCCAGCGCGCGGCGGATCAGCTCGACCGCGTGGTTCACATCGAACGGCTTGGGCAGATATTCAAAGGCACCGCCCTGAAACGACGAGACCGCACTTTCCAGATCCGAATAGGCCGTCATGATAATGACCGGCAGCGCGGGATGCTTGCGGCGCAGGGTCTGCAGCAGGTCAAGCCCGGAACTGCCCGGCATGCGGATGTCGCTGATGACGATCTGCGGCAGGCTCACCGTCAATTCGTTCAAGGCTTCATCCGCCGAAGCAAAACTCTTGTACTCGATCTCCTCGCGCGAGAGGGCTTTTTCCAGCACCCAGCGGATGGAGCGGTCGTCGTCAATGATCCAGACAGATTTCATGATGGGTTACTCGCTTTGCAAAAAATCAAAAATAATTGGCCACGGATGAACACAGGTGTACACGGATAATCTCCCCATGAATGGGCAATCTGTCTTTGCTTTTCCATCTATGGTTATCCGTGCTTATCCGTGGCTGGCAGTGTTTGACTGCAACGGCAGCATGACCGTAAAACAGGTGCGCCCCGGCTCGCTGTCAAATTCGATGCTACCCTGATGGCGGCTGACGAAATCCTGCGCCAGGGTCAGGCCCAGGCCGTGCCCGTCGGCGCGGCCTGAGACCAGCGGATAAAAAATCGTGTCATGCAGATGGCCGGGAATGCCGGGGCCGTTGTCGATGATCTGCACCATGATCGCCAGGCGATGGCGTTTTTTCATCAGGGTCACCTGGCGCGCGATGCGGGTGCGCAGGGTGATCCTTCCCCGCCCGTGCATGGCTTGCGCCGCGTTGCGCACAATGTTGAGCACGACCTGGATCAGCTGTTCCTTGTCTCCGTCCAGTTGCGGCAGACTCAAATCATAATCGCGCCTGATCAGCAGCTCGTCCGGAATTTCGGCCAGCACCACGCTGCGCACGCGTTCCAGCACTTCATGGATATTGAGCACACTGAAATGGGGCGACTGCTGCGGGGCGAGCAGGTTTTCCACCAGTGCTCGCAAACGATCCGCTTCCTGGATCACGACCTGGGTGTATTCGCGCAGCGCCGGTTTGTCCAACTCCTGTTCCAGCAATTGTGCCGCGCCGCGAATACCGCCGAGCGGGTTTTTGATCTCATGCGCCAGATTGCGCAGCAGCAGGCGGTTGGCTTGGGTCTGGTCGTGCATCTGTTCCTCGCGCGCCAGTTTTAGCGGGCGCTCGATGGTGTGAAATTCCAGCAGCAGGGCGAACGGCGCCATCTGCAGCGGGGTAACCGTGCAGCTCAGGTGAAGTCTGTGCCCCGGGGTGTGAGTACCCAGAATCAGATCGTGTTCGATGTGGTTGGCATGGTTGGCCAGCGCCAACTGCATCGCGCCAAACAACTGATCGGTTTGGCTGAACGCGGCTTGCAAAGGGTGGCCGAGCAGATTGCTGTGGCTGATTTCGAATAAGTGTTCGGCCGCCGGATTGAGGAAGGCGATGCGTGATTGTTCATCCAGCAGCATCACGGCGGTGGCGAGATATTCCAGGGTGGGCAGGGCGGCGTTAGTCATGCCATCATCACAGCAGAAAACATGCCACCTGCAAATTACTTAAGGTTGGCCAGTTCGGTCTGCAACGCTTTGATGTTGTCTTCGTGCGTCTTGACGGCTTCCTGCGCGAGACGCACGTTTTCTTCATATTGAGCCACATTGCGAAACGTTTGCCCGCTGGCATTGCGATAAACCATCGGGGTGTCCTGCGCCACTTTGAGTTTCTCACGCGCTTCCTCCAGCGCGGTTTGCTCGCTTGCCAGCTCGTCTTCGAGGATGCGCTGGCGGCGGCCGTCGCGGCGGGTTTGGGTGGCCGGATCGACGCGCTGGAATTCCCTGGCCGCGGCCTCCGCTTTTGCTTTTGCCGCGGGCACGGTGTTCAACGGTTCCAGTTGCAGCTTGCGCGCGCCTTTCACCGGCTCGCTGGAATACGTCACGCGCCCGTCCTTGTCTACGTGCTTGTAGATTTCGGCCTGGGCAAAGCCGCTTAATGCCAGGGCACCGCACAAAATCGTCGCGCGCAATCGCTTCATGGTGGTTTCTCTAAAAGGAACGGGGGCAAGTATAGGTTAGGCTTACGGTGCTGACAAACGGCAAAAAGAAACGGCGCCACAAGGGCGCCGTTCTTTAGTGCCTGACCTCAGAACATCAGAGGCTGTAGTACATGTCGAACTCGACCGGGTGCGTGGTCATGCGGATCTTGTTGACCTCGTCCATCTTCAGTTCGATGAAGGCTTCCAGGAAGTCTTTGGAGAACACGCCGCCACGGGTCAGGAACTCGTGATCTTTTTCCAGCGCGGCCAAGGCCTCATCCAGCGAAGCACACACGGTCGGGATCTTTGCGTCTTCTTCCGGCGGCAGGTCATACAGGTTCTTGTCAGCCGGATCGCCGGGGTGGATCTTGTTCTGGATGCCGTCCAGACCCGCCATCAGCAGCGCGGAGAAGCACAGGTAGGGGTTCGCGGTCGGATCCGGGAAGCGGGTCTCGATGCGGCGCGCCTTGTCGCTGGCCACGTGCGGGATGCGGATGGAAGCGGAACGGTTCTTCGCCGAGTAGGCCATCTTCACCGGCGCTTCATAGTGCGGGACCAGGCGCTTGTACGAGTTGGTGCTCGGATTGGTAATCGCGTTCAGCG
>PCWU01000161.1:0-4732 GCA_002787455.1 Gallionellaceae bacterium CG11_big_fil_rev_8_21_14_0_20_60_62
ATCCGGTGGATGTATTGGTCATCACGCCGGTGCCATTGAACAGCGGCGTGGTCGTGCGTTGCCGCCCGTTGTGTGTGCTCAAGATGGAAGATGAATCCGGCTTCGATGCCAAGGTGCTGGCCGTTCCCGTGGATAAATTGTCCACCATGTATCGCGGCTTGAAGCACTACAACGAACTGCCCCCCATCGTACTGAAACAGATCGAGCATTTCTTTGCACACTACAAAGACCTTGAGCCAAACAAGTGGGTCAAGATCGGCGGCTGGGAAGACGTAGAAGAAGCGCGAAAAGAGATCATGCTCGGCGTGGAAAATTACAAGAACGCCAAAATCAAACCCGAGTTCTGATTGGAGCCACACGATGACCGCACGCATCATTGACGGCAAAGCGATCGCGCAGGAAGTGCGCGCCGAGTGGAAGTTGCGCGCCGACGCGTTGAAGGCGCGCGGCATCACGCCTGGGCTGGCGGTCATCATCGTCGGCGAGGATCCCGCTTCCAAGGTCTATGTCGCCAACAAAGTGAAAGCGTGTGCCGAACTGGGCCTGCATTCCGTCCATGTCGCCCTGCCCGCCGACACCAGCGAGACCGCCTTGCTGGCAAAAATCGCCGAACTGAATGCCGATCCAAAAATTCATGGTTTGCTCGTCCAATTGCCTGTACCCAAACACATCAACAGTGACAAAGTGCTGAACGCCATCAGTCCGGAGAAAGACGTGGACGGATTCCATCCGCTCAATGTCGGCGCCTTGGCCACCGGCAACATGCGCTTTGCGCCATGCACGCCTTACGGCGCCCTGATCCTGTTGCAGAAAAGCGGTGTCGAGATTGAAGGCAAGCACGCGGTGGTGGTGGGGCGCAGCAACATTGTCGGAAAACCGATGGCGCTGCTGCTGTTGCAGCACAACGCCACGGTCACTATCTGCACTTCAAAGACAAGCGACCTCGCCAAACACACGCGCGATGCCGACATCCTCGTGGTTGCCACCGGCAAGCCCAGGATGATTACGGGCGACATGATCAAACCGGGCGCTGCGGTGATCGACGTGGGTATCAATCGCATGGCCGACGGCAAATTGTGCGGCGATGTGGATTTTGAATCGGCGAAGGAAGTGGCCGGTTGGATCACCCCCGTCCCGGGTGGCGTCGGTCCGATGACCATCACCATGCTGGTCGCCAATACGGTGCAATCGGCAGAACGCGCCGCGGCTTAAAGGGGGCGGCCTTCGCGTACCATTTCTTCACGGCCTGGCGTGAGCAGGCCTGTCCTTAACGGGGTGTCCGATTTCAAGACCGCCTCTCGACCCAGTTAATCGCCACTTTCACCCGTTCCGCCCCGCTACCGGGCGGCGATCCCGATTGGTCTTATTTTTCCAGGACGACGAATGCCAGGACGTGCTCGTGCTCGTCGCTAATGGAAATGTGATGGCGAACGACGCCGAGGGTTTGCAGATACTCTGCCAATGCGGGCGCGAATCGGAAACACGGTTTGCCGAGCGGGTCGTGGCCGACTTCGATGTTGCGCAGGCTCACCGGATGGCGCAGACCTTGTCCGGTGGCTTTCGCGCAGGCTTCCTTGGCCGCGAAACGCTTGGCCAGAAAACGGGCGGGATGCGTTTGTCCGGCATAGTCGGCAAGTTCGTTCGGGGTGAGCAGGTGCTCGGCGAAAGCGGCGCCGTGCCGCGCCAGCACGGCTTCGATGCGCGCGACGCTGACGATGTCGGTGCCGATGCCGAGTATCATAAAAACTCCACCGCCCGGGCAGATTGCTGTCCTGCGTGCCGTATCATACCCCGCCCACCTTTAAGGCAGGCCCGGTTATTCACAGCGCAACTCCTTGCACAACGGCTGGCTTCTGCGATTTTCCGGATTCATCAAGAATTGCCTTCATTTTCTTCACCGCCTGCTCCAGCCCGATAAACACAGCCTCGGCAATAATGGCATGGCCAATATTCAGTTCGGCGATGTGCGTGATGGCGGCAACGGGTTTGACGTTGTGGTAATTCAGACCGTGTCCAGCATTGACTTGCAAGCCGAGGCCGTGGGCGTACCGGGTGGCCTCCTGGAGGCGTTTCAGTTCCGCCGCGCGCTCGGGCACACTGTCGGCATCGGCGTATTTCCCGGTGTGAAGCTCAATCACCGGCGCGCCGGCTTTTACGGCGGCATCGATCTGTTCTTCGTCCGGATCAATAAACAGCGACACTCGAATCCCCGCTTCACCGCAACGCTGTGCGGCCGCTTTCACCGCATCAAAATATTTCGCCACATCCAGCCCGCCTTCGGTGGTCAGCTCCGCGCGCTTTTCCGGCACCAGACAGATGTCCTGCGGCTTGACGCGCAAGGCGTTGGCGATCATCTCTTTGGTGACCGCGCATTCCAGATTCATCCGCGTCTGCAACATGCCGCGCAACGTATCGACATCGGCGTCCTGGATGTGGCGGCGGTCTTCGCGCAGATGGATGGTAATGGCATCCGCGCCGGCTTCCTCGCAGATCAGCGCGGCGCGCAACAGATTGGGATAACGCGCACCGCGCGCCTGGCGAAGGGTGGCAATGTGGTCGATATTGAGTCCGAGTTTTATCATTTTTCACTTCCTTTTTTGCCGCAGATGACGCGGACAACAGTTATTACAGTTTCTGCAAATCCCGCATCAGTTCGCGCGTGTGCAAGGTTTTTCCGGCCAGATGGTGATCCAGCAACATGCGCATCAATAATTTGCTTTGCCGCGCAGTGTCGGCATCGCGATAATCATCGGCCTCCATGTCCAGCAGCGTCTTGCCCGCCACCACCATGCCTTGCGTGCTGTCTGCTGTCGCGGCAACCGCGCCGCGCTCGAGTATATAGCGGTACATTCTGTCCGCTTCGACCGGCTTGCCGCTGCCGGCTTCGGTATGCAGGGTCAGCGCATAGCCGAGCTCCTGAAACAGATGCTTCTCGAAACAGCGCAGGGTGAACGCGTGATCGCTCTCCTGCGCCAGCCGTTGCAGGGTAAGCTGGTAATAATCGAACAGGCCTTCGTGCGGATCGTCGCGCGCCATCAGATTAAGCAACAGCTCGTTCAGATAAAATCCGCACAGCAGTGCCGTGCCTTGCAACTGCGGCTGCCCGCCCTGCCATTCCGCGCCATGCAGAGTACGCAACTCGTGTTTTCCGAACCAGCTAAAAGCCAGCGGCTGAAAACTCATCAGCAACCCGCGCAAAGCCGCGCGCGGCCGCCGCGCCCCGCGCGCCACCAGCGGCACCCGCCCGTGATTTCGGCTGAATGCTTCGACAATCAGGCTGGTCTCGCGAAACGGGTAGCTGTGCAGCACGAAAGCGGGTTCGTCCTGGATGCGCTGTCTTGAGGCGGCGTTACTCATACCCCAGTGTCTTCAGCATCTGCGCGCTGTCGGCCCAGCCGCTGCGCACCTTGACGAACACTTCGAGGAACACCTTACCGTCGAACAGTTTTTCCATGTCGAGGCGCGCCTGGGTGGCGATCTCTTTCAGCTTTTCACCCTTCTTGCCGATGAGCATGATCTTGTGCGCTTCCTTGTCCACCAGAATGGCGGCATGGATGCGGCGTAGCTTGCCTTCCTGCCGGAACTGCTCGATCACCACGCTGACCGAATAAGGCAGTTCCTCGCCGGTGAAGCGGAACACTTTTTCGCGCAGCAATTCTGCGGCAAGGAAGCGCTCGTTGCGGTCGGTGATGTCGTCCTCGGCATACAAGTGCTCCCCTTCGGCCAAATACGGTCGGATCGCGCCGAGCAGGGTGTCGAGTTGGCGGTCCTTGCGCGCGCTGACCGGCACGATGGCATCGAATTTGCGCAGCACGGAAACCTGCTCGATGAAGGGCAGTAGTTCGGATTTATCTTTCATCAGGTCGGCCTTGTTGATCACCAGGATCACCGGCTTGTCCTGCGGCAGCAATTCAAGCACCTGCCGGTCGCGCTCGTCGAAGTGGCGCGCCTCGATCACGAACAGCACCGCATGCACATCGCGCAGGCTGGCGGTGACCACGCGGTTCATGCCGCGGTTCAGCGCATTTGTGTGCTGCGTCTGAAAACCCGGCGTATCGACAAAAACGAATTGCGCCGCGCCCTCGGTCAGGATGCCGTGGATACGGTGGCGCGTGGTCTGCGCCTTGCGCGAGGTGATGCTAACTTTTTGCCCGATCAGGTGGTTGAGCAAAGTCGATTTGCCCACATTGGGACGGCCAACAATGGCGATGAAGCCGGAGAGTGAAGTATTTTCGGTCATGGGTTGAGCTGTTGATAAGCCGCTGCGGCGGCGATCTGTTCGGCCAGGCGACGGCTGCCGCCCTCGCCTTGCGTAACGAGATTAAGTTTGGCTATGGTGCAGGACACAACAAAGGTCTGCGCGTGCGCTTCGCCCTTGATCTCCGCGACCTCGTACTTGGGTATGGAAAGTTTTTTGCCCTGCAGATATTCCTGCAACAGTGTTTTCGGGTCTTTGCCCAGGGTGCGCAAATCGATGCCACCGAGGTAAGGCACATACAAACCAAGCACGACTTTTTGCGCGGCGACAAAGTCCGCGTCCAGCCACACCGCACCGAACAGCGCTTCGAGCGCGTCGGCCAGAATCGAGGGGCGCGCCGCGCCGCCGCTTTTGATCTCACCCTCGCCCATCAACAGGTGTTCGCCCAGATGCAATTGCTGCGCCAAGTTGGCCAGCGTCTGCTGGTTGACCAGATTCGAGCGCAGGCGCGACAGATCGCCTTCCGGAATGTCC
>PCWU01000161.1:4741-7433 GCA_002787455.1 Gallionellaceae bacterium CG11_big_fil_rev_8_21_14_0_20_60_62
GCGGTAGCCAATCCGCTGGCACAGTGCGGCGTGCTTCATCGGCGGGTCAGGAACTGGACGGATTAAAGGCTAATACCAGGCTGATGTTGCCTGCCAGCGGAATTCTGACTTCGTAGCTGGCGCTCAAACTGAACTGCCCTCCTTCGTGCACAATATCGATCTCCTCAACCTTGAGATCGGTGATGTAGTTGATGTTGGCACGTTTGGCATAGGCCATCTCCACAGCGCTGATCGGCGCATTCTGCATGGCGGGATCGGCCACGATTTCTTTAAATATATGGCTAATCTGCGCGCTATGCAGATAGGCCGGCACCATTTTCATGCCCAGCAACGCCGCCAGGATCAGCGCCACTACGCTGCCAATCAGCTGGCCCAGTCCCATCCCCGCCTGTGATTTTTTCCTTCTTTGCATGATGTGCCCTTTCTGCAGATAAACTGTTATTGGATCGACAGACCGATGCGTTTCAGCTCGCCGAGATTCATCCAGATCAAAAATGCCTTGCCCACGATCAACTCGTCCGGAACGAAGCCCCAGTAACGGCTGTCACGGCTGTTGTCGCGGTTATCGCCCATCATAAAGTAATGGCCGGCCGGCACGGTACAGCGCATTTCGCGCTCACTATAACGGCATTGCTCATAGCGGAGAAAGCGTTCGACCCCGTTCAGGTGAATCGGGGGGCGATCCGGATTAACCAGAATGACGTGCTCGCGGCCGTCAAGATTTTCATTGTAGCGTTCGGTATGCAGAAAATTCACCCCGCTCTCAACATAGTTGTAATCGCCGTCGCGCTCCGTCGCCTGCATTTTGCCGTTGATCCAAAGGCGTTTGTCGCGGTAGACAATCTCGTCTCCCGGCAGACCGATGACGCGCTTGATGTAGTCCACGGTCGGATCAACCGGATAGTGAAACACCATCACGTCACCGCGCTGCGGCTGGTTGATTTCGATGATCTTTCTGTTGACGATGGGCAGGCGCAATCCGTAGGTATAGCGGTTGACCAGAATGAAATCCCCCACGTGCAGGGTCGGGATCATGGAACCGGACGGAATCTTGAACGGCTCCAGCACAAAGGAGCGCAATACGAACACCGCCAGGATGACCGGGAAAAAGCTGATCGAATACTCCACCCACCACGGCTGTTTGGCGGTTTTCCCGCGTTGCTGGCGTAGCCAGAAACGATCCAGCAGCCAGATGGCGCCGGTCAACACCAGCAATCCAAACAAGATCAAGGCAAAAGTCATCGCTTATCCGTTCCGTTCATTTGTCATCCACACGCAAAATGGCCAGGAAAGCCTCCTGCGGAATTTCCACACTGCCCACCTGTTTCATGCGCTTCTTGCCCGCTTTCTGCTTCTCCAGCAATTTCTTTTTGCGTGTGATGTCGCCGCCGTAGCACTTGGCCAGCACGTTCTTGCGCAGCGCTTTCACGTTCTCGCGCGAGATGATGTTGGCGCCGATGGCCGCCTGGATTGCCACATCGAACATCTGGCGCGGAATCAGCTCGCGCATCTTGGCCGCCACTTCGCGCCCGCGATACTGGCTGTTGGCGCGGTGCACGATGATGGACAGCGCATCCACCTTTTCGCCGTTGATCAGCATGTCCACCTTGACCACATCGGATGGGCGGTATTCCTTGAACTCGTAATCCATCGAAGCATAGCCGCGCGAAACCGATTTCAGCTTGTCGAAGAAATCCAGCACAATCTCGCCCATCGGCATCTCGTATTTCAGCAGCACCTGCTTGCCGTGGTAAGTCATGTCGATCTGCACACCGCGCTTCTGCGTGCACAGTGTGATGACTGCGCCGACGTATTCCTGCGGCATATACAGATTGACGTTGACGATGGGTTCGCGGATCTCTTCGACCTTGGACAGGTCGGGCAGTTTGGACGGGTTGTCCACCATCAACAGCGTGCCGTCGCGCAGCAGCACCTCGTAGATCACCGTCGGCGCGGTGGTGATTAAGTCCATGTCGAACTCGCGCTCCAGCCGTTCCTGCACGATCTCCATGTGCAGCAGACCGAGGAAGCCGCAACGAAAACCGAAGCCCAGCGCCTGCGACACTTCCGGTTCGTATTGCAGCGCGGCATCGTTGAGCTTCAACTTTTCCAGCGAATCGCGTAGCGCTTCATATTGGTTGGATTCCACCGGAAACAGACCGGCGAACACCTGCGGCTGGATTTCCTTGAAACCGGGCAAGGCCGCCGCAGCCGGTTTTTGCTGGTGCGTGATGGTATCGCCGACCTTGGCGTCTTTCAGATCCTTGATCCCGGCGATGACGAAGCCGACCTGTCCCGCGCGCAACGCCTCGCGATCCTGCGACTTCGGCGTGAACACGCCGATGTGCTCGGTCAGATGTTGCGCGCCGCTCGCCATCAACAAAATCTTGTCTTTGGGCCTGAGTGTGCCGTTGACGATGCGCACCAGCATCACCACACCGACGTAGTTATCGAACCACGAGTCGATGATTAACGCCTGCAGGGGGGCCGCCGGATCACCCTTGGGAGGCGGCACCTTGACGATCAATGATTCCAGCACATCCTGCACGCCCAAACCCGTCTTGGCCGAACAGCGCACCGCGTCCTGTGCGTCGATGCCGATCACATCCTCAATCTCGGCGATGGCATTCTCCGGATCAGCTGAGGGCAGATCAATCTTGTTCAGCACCGGCACGACTTCGACACCCAGATC
>PCWU01000005.1:0-4072 GCA_002787455.1 Gallionellaceae bacterium CG11_big_fil_rev_8_21_14_0_20_60_62
GGTGGAGGTGTCGCCGTCCACCGTAATGCAATTGAAAGAGGCATTCGCCACATCCTTTACCAGGAGTTGCAACAGCGGTTGCGGGATCGCCGCGTCGGTGGTGATATAGCCCAGCATGGTGGCCATGTTGGGGTGGATCATGCCGGAGCCTTTTGACATGCCGGTGACGGTGACGGTCTCGCCGTTGATCTGCACCTGGCGCGAGACTGCCTTGGGCAGGATGTCGGTGGTCATGATGGTGTGCGCGGCGTCGTACCAGTTGTCGGCTTTTAGATTGGCGATGGCTTGCGGCAAACCGGCAACGATCTTGTCCACGGGCAGCGGCTCCATGATGACGCCGGTGGAATACGGCAGCACCTGCTCCGGTTCACAGCCCAGCAATTTCGCCAGTTCGGCGCAGGTCGTGCGCGCTGCCTGCATGCCCGGTTCACCGGTGCCGGCATTGGCGTTGCCGGTGTTGACCACCAGCGCACGAATACCCTTGCCTGCGTCGAGGTGTAACTTTGCCACGGTCACCGGCGCGGCGCAGAAACGGTTGGTGGTAAACACCCCCGCCACAGTCGCGCCCTCTTCCAGCCGGATAACCAGCAGATCCTTGCGCCCGGCGGACTTGATGCCCGCTTCCGCAGTGCCCAAAAAAACGCCCGCAACGGGCAACAGTAGTGCCGCAACGGGCGTTGATAGATTTACCGGCATGATTTCAGAAACGTCCGCCGGTCTTGTACAGATAGTTGGTCATTTCAACAGACTGCGCGTTCATGCGTCGAACGATGCCATGCACATGGCGCACGATGCCGCGCATCACGTAATACACGATGGCGGGTTGCGAGTTCAGCAAGGACTCGAACTTGCAACGATCGAGCACCAGCACTTTGCAGTCGGTCTTGGCGGTCACCGTCGCGCTGATCTGCGACACATTGCCGCCAACGAAGGTGATGATGCCGGCCAGGTCGCCCGGCTGCAGCAGATGCAGCGTGGCCTGTTCGCCACCGATGGTCGCGGTTGCTTCGACTTCACCGCTAGCCAGCACGATCAGGGAATTTTTCAGGCGCTCTTCCCCTGGACGCAACAGGCTTTGTCCCGCCTTGTACTCGCTGACTTCAAACAGCTGACCGAGCGATTCGATCTCGGCATCGCGCAACTCTTCGGTCAACGTCGAGTTGTGCAGGGTTTGCAAAATAAGGTCATCGGTCGGCATCGTCTTCTCCCGTCTGGTTGAGGTGTTCAATTCAGTTTCCCGTGGCACTGCTTGTACTTCTTGCCAGATCCGCACGGACACGGATCGTTGCGCCCGATTTTTTCACCGCCGCGCACAAAGGGCTTGTGCTCAGCTTCGTCCGGTTCATTTCTGCCCAGCGCCTCGTCGTAATCGGCGTGATGATACTGCACATTCTCCGGCGCATGGGGCACCTCCGCTTCCTGCACCGCTTCCTCGCTGCGTATCTGCACATTGAGCAGGGTCTGCACCACGTCGCGCTTGATTGCATCGAGCATGGAGGAAAACAATTCGAACGCCTCGCGCTTGTATTCCTGCTTCGGGTTCTTTTGCGCATAGCCGCGCAAATGGATGCCCTGGCGCAAATGATCGAGCGCCGCCAGATGCTCGCGCCACTGCTGGTCCAGGGTTTGCAGCATCACGATGCGCTCGTAACCGCGCATCAGTTCGGCGCTAACCCGCTCCGCTTTGGCCTGATACTGCCGCCGCGCCTCGTCGGCAATGCGCCGGAACAAGCCGGTCGGATCAAGCTGTTTGTCCTGCTCCATCCACTGCGTAACCGGCAGATGCAGCTGGTATTCCGCCGCCAGCACTTTCTCCAGCCCCGCCACATCCCACTGTTCCTCCATGCTGCCCGGCGGCAGATGCTGGCTGACCAGATCGAGCAGCACACTGTCGCGCATCGCGCTGATGGTATCGCTGATGTCGCCGCTTTCGAGCAACTCGGCGCGCTGCTGATAGATCACCTTGCGCTGGTCGTTGGCGACATCGTCATACTCGAGAATCTGTTTGCGCATGTCGAAGTTGCGCGCCTCGACCTTGCGCTGCGCGTTCTCGATGGCGCGGGTGACCCAGCTGTGCTCGATCGCCTCGCCCTCGGGCAGCTTGAACTTGTTCATGATCGCCGCCACGCGGTCGGAGGCGAAGATGCGCAACAGCGGGTCTTCCAGCGACAGATAAAAGCGGCTGGAACCGGGATCGCCCTGGCGCCCCGCGCGGCCGCGCAACTGGTTGTCCACCCGGCGCGATTCGTGGCGCTCGGTGCCGATAATGTGCAGGCCGCCGCTGGCGATAACTTGCTCATGCACCGGCTGCCATTCGCTGCGCAATGCGGCGATGCGCTGTTCGCGCGCGGCCTCGTCCAGACTCTCGTCCATGCGCACCAGCTCGATCGGCTTCTCCACGTTGCCGCCGAGCACGATGTCGGTACCGCGCCCCGCCATGTTGGTGGCAATGGTAACCATCCCGGGACGGCCCGCCTGCGCCACGATCTCGGCCTCGTGTGCATGCTGTTTCGCATTCAACACCCGATGCGGCAGTTTGGCTTTTTCCAGCAGGCCGGAGAGCAACTCGGACGTCTCGATCGAAGTCGTACCGACCAGCACCGGTTGCCCGCGTTCGTGACAGTCGCGGATATCGGCGATCACCGCCGTGTATTTTTCCTGCGCGGTGAGGAACACCTTGTCCATCAGATCGCTGCGTATCGTCGGGCGGTTGGGCGGCACAATCACCGTTTCCAGACCGTAGATCGACTGGAATTCGAAGGCTTCGGTATCCGCCGTGCCGGTCATTCCGGACAATTTTTCGTACATACGGAAATAGTTCTGGAAGGTGATCGAGGCCAGCGTCTGGTTCTCTTTCTGGATGGTCACGCCCTCCTTCGCTTCGACTGCCTGATGCAGCCCGTCCGACCAGCGCCGACCGGCCATCAGGCGTCCGGTGAATTCATCCACGATCACCACTTCGCCGTTTTGCACCACGTAATGCTGATCGCGATGGAACAGGTTGTGCGCGCGCAAAGCCGCATAAAGATGATGGATCAGCGTGATGTTCGCCGGGTCGTACAGACTGCCGCCAGCCGGCAACAGACCCGCCCGTTCCAGCAACTGCTCGGCATGTTCATGCCCGCTCTCGCTCAGCAGGATCTGGTGGTTCTTTTCGTCCACGTGATAATCGCCGGGCGCGTTTTCATCGGCCTGGCGCGTCAACTGCGGCGCCAGCACATCGACCCTCACATAAATCTCGACGTTATCCTCGGCCTGGCCGGAGATGATCAGCGGCGTGCGCGCCTCGTCGATCAGGATCGAGTCCACTTCATCGACGATGGCAAAATTCAGCCCGCGCTGGAACCGCTCCTCCGCGCTGGCCGCCATGTTGTCGCGCAGATAATCGAAGCCGAATTCGTTGTTGGTGCCGTAAGTGATGTCGGCGGCATACGCGGCCTGCTTGTCCGCCTGCGGCATGTTGGTCAGGATAACCCCGACCGACAGACCGAGAAAACGGTACAGCCGCCCCATCCACTCGGCATCGCGCGCCGCCAGGTAGTCGTTCACCGTCACCACGTGCACGCCCTTGCCGGACAGGGCATTCAGATAAGCCGCCAGCGTCGCCATCAGGGTCTTGCCCTCGCCGGTGCGCATTTCGGCGATCTTGCCGTAATGCAGCACCATGCCGCCGATCAGCTGCACGTCGAAATGACGCATCTGCAGCACGCGGCGGCTGCCTTCGCGCACCACGGCAAAAGCCTCCGGCAACAAATCGTTAAGCGACTCGCCCTGTTGCAGGCGCTGTCTGAATTGCGGCGTTTTGGCCTGCAGCGCCTCATCGGAGAGAGCGGTAATTTCTGACTCGAGGCTATTGATGCGCGCAACAATCTGCCGATATTGTTTGAGCAGACGGTCATTACGGCTACCAAATACGGATTTTAACAATCTGGAAATCATGCGATTATTTTCTGTGGCTGATGTTACAAACAAGTCATAGCGACATAAATCGTAGCGAGCGGCTGCATGGCAAGGCGCACGGAGCGGAGGAACCGGAGTGTACAAAAAGTACGTCAGGATTCCGAGCACCGCG
>PCWU01000005.1:4080-8715 GCA_002787455.1 Gallionellaceae bacterium CG11_big_fil_rev_8_21_14_0_20_60_62
ACGCACGGGATTTTGTGCGGTACCCCGGTATCTCACCTCAAAATGCAGATGGTTTCCGGTCGAACGTCCGGTGCTGCCGACCCGTGCAATCTCGCGCCCACGCCGCACCACCTCACCCACGTGAACCAGCACCTTTGAAGCATGCGCGTAGCGGGTGATAATCTGGTTGCCATGATCAATTTCCACCATATTACCATACTGGGGATGCAACCCCGCAAACACCACCACCCCGCCGGCAGAGGCGTAGATCGGCGTGCCTTCCGGCACCATGTAGTCAACCCCTTCGTGCAACGCATTTTTGCCGGTAAACGGATCCAGCCGCCAGCCGAAATTGGACGAGTACCAGCTGGTTCTGACCGGTGCCACCGAAGGCAACATTCTCTTGTCCAGCCGATCCTGCTGCAACAAGGTTTCCAGCGCCACCAGCTTGTCGCTGCGGTCGCCGAGCAAAACATTCAAAACTTCCAGCTGCTGATCCAGCGACTGCATCGAGACTTCTTGCTGGGGCGGGGCGGGCATATACGGGCCGCCGCGTGCCGGGGCCAGATCGAAGGAGAATTCGCCCGGTTTCATTCCGCTCATCTTGGCCAGTCTTGCCCCCAAACCATCCAGCCGCTGCAACTGCGCCTGCATCTGTCCCAGCCGGGCTGCCATCGCATCCAGACTCTGGCGCAGATAAAGTGCCTGCTTTTGTTGCTCCTCCGCTTGCGCGCTGGCCAGCCAAGTGCGCAATTCATCGCTGATCACGCCCGACTGAAAGCGCACAATGGCATACTGCGCCGTCAATACCGCGACCACGAACAGCGTTGCAGCCAGCATTCCTGCCGCCAGCAGATGGGCGCGGGTCAACGTCAGACTGCGCGCTTTTGCAAAACGGCTGGAAACCAGAATAATATTCATGCCATACCTCCCATACTACAGACTGTGGAAATCGTGCCTCATCGCCTGACCGCCTTCATCGGATCAAACCCGACCCTGCGCTCGCTGGCACAGACGGTGGCGCAACTTTCAGAATTGCAACGCCATTACCAAGCGATCATCCCGCCCTCGCTCGCCCCGTGCAGCCGTGTCGCGCACTGCGCAAACGGACAGCTGACTCTGGAAGCCGACAACGGCGCGGTGGCCGGAAAACTGCGCCAGCTCAGCCCGGAGCTGATTTCCTTATTTCGAACAAGGGGATGCGAGATTACTGGAATTCAGATTAGGGTGCAAGCAAGCAACCGGCCACCCCCTCCTCCGGCCACCCCCCGATCACTCGGCAAACAGGGCCGGCATGCCCTCGAAGTATTCGCCAGCGAACTGCCCGACGACAGTCAGCTGAAATCTGCGCTCGAACGGATGATCCGCAGGGCACGTTAACTGAAAACGCGCCAAGCGACGAAGCCGTAGCGTTCGAGCAGAAACACCACCCCAAAAACCATCAGCAGGAACAAGACAAAGCGCGCAACCTGAACGGCCCGCTTGAGATAACGCGCATCGCGCGTAAAAAGGTAGGCCACCACGGCTGCCGCGATGAACAAGGCGGACAGCATCAGGGCCAGCCGGATCAGCATGCTGTTCAGGCCGCCTGCATTTGCAGGCGCAGAAAATTCGGCGCTTCTTCCGCTTTATCGAAGGTGACAAATTCCCACGCCTCTTCATCCGCCAACAAGGCGCGGCACAAGGCGTTGTTCAGGGCATGCCCCGATTTGTGCCCGGAAAAGGCGCCAATCAGCGGATGTCCGAGCAGATAGAGATCGCCGATGGCGTCCAACACCTTGTGCTTGACGAACTCATCCTCGAAACGCAGGCCGTCCGGATTGATCACGCGGTATTCATCCATCACGATAGCGTTGTCCAGGTTGCCGCCCAGCGCCAGACCTTGCGAGCGCATCCATTCCACCTCCTGCATGAAACCGAAGGTGCGCGCGCGGCTGACTTCCTTGATATAGGAATGCTCGCCCAGATCGACCGTCACCTGCTGCTTGGTGTCGGCGAACACCGGGTGCGCGAAGTCTATGGTGAAATTCAGGCGATAGCCGTTGTACGGCTCGAAGCGCACCCACTTGTCGCCCTCCTTCAGCTCCACCGTCTTGCGGATGCGGATGAATTTCTTCGGCACATTCTGCTCGATGACGCCGGCCGACTGCAGCAGAAAGATGAACGTGCCCGCGCTGCCGTCCATGATCGGCAATTCGGGGCTGGTCAGTTCGACGATGGCATTATCGATTCCGAGCCCCGACAAGGCGGACATCAAATGCTCCACCGTCGCCACCCTCGCGCCATTGGCTTCCAGGCAGGTGGACAATCGGGTGTCGCTAACCGCTGTCGCCTCGGCCGGAATATCGACCGGCTGCCGCAGATCCACCCGCCGAAACACGATGCCCGTATCGGCGGCAGCCGGGCGCAAGGTCAGACAGACCTTCTCCCCGGTATGCAGTCCGACCCCAGTCGCCTCCACTGCGGTTTTCAATGTGCGTTGCTTGACCATGCGCTTACCTTGTGATTCGTTGGCAAAGTTTAACACGGGCGCACCCGCCCCCATCCTGCCGCCTAAGGCAGTACGCCGTGATCAGTCGGCTTGTTTGCGCAGGAACGACGGGATATCCAGGGTTTCCACGCCCGATTGTTTCATCGCCTCAACCGCCTCGCGATGGCGTCCGGTGCGATACACCGCCGGCATTTCCAGCTCGTTGAAATCGACCAGCGGTGCATCATGGGTGCCGGTGCGAACCTGTTTCTCGTAAGCCAGCACCGGCTTCGCTTGCGGCTTGCGAATCGCGCCAAGACCGGTTGCCACGATGGTTACGCGCAGTTCGTCGCCCATGTTCTCGTCGAACACCGATCCGACGATTACCGTGGCTTCCGCCGCCGCGAACTGGAAGCAGTTCATCACCTCGTGGAACTCTTCCAGGGTGATGCTGCTGCTGGAGGTGATGTTGACCAGCACCCCCCGCGCGCCGGACAGATCGACATCTTCCAGCAGCGGACTGGCGATGGCCTGTTCGGCGGCACGCTGCGCCCGGTTCTCGCCGGAAGCGGAAGCGGCTCCCATCATCGCCATGCCGTTTTCCGACATCAGGGTGCACACATCGGCGAAGTCCACGTTGACCATACCCGGCACGTTGATGACTTCGGCGATCCCCGCCACCGCGCCTTGCAGCACCCCGTTGGCGGCCTTGAACGCATCCGGCAGCGTGGTCTTGCCGCCCAGCACTTCCATCAGCTTGGCATTCGGCACGATGATGAGCGAATCGACATGCACGCTTAATTCCTCGATGCCCTGCTGCGCCAGCGACATGCGCTTGCCCTCGAACAGGAAGGGTTTGGTCACCACCGCCACGGTGAGGATACCCATTTCCTTTGCCACCTGCGCCACAATCGGTGCGGCGCCGGTGCCGGTGCCGCCGCCCATACCGGCGGTGATGAACACCATGTTGGCACCTGCTATGATCTCGGCAATGCGCTCGCGGTCTTCCTCCGCCGCCGCTTGGCCGATTTGCGGTCGCGCGCCCGCCCCCAGACCTTTGGTCAGGGTGGCGCCAATCTGCAACTGCACTCTGGCCTTGCTGCGTTTCAATGCCTGCGCATCGGTATTGATGGTGATGAACTCGACGCCTTGCACGCCCTGCTCGATCATATGATCGATGGCGTTGCCGCCGCAGCCGCCCACCCCCACCACTTTGATCACCGCGCCTTGCGGTTGTGCATCCAACAGTTCGAAAGCCATCATTTTTCTCCTTGGGTTGATATCAAAATTTAATTGAAAGAATATCCTGCACTGCCTGCTAAAAATTTCCCCTGAACCACGCCGCCATCTTTTCCAGCACCTCCTTGAACGACCCCGCTCCCACTCTCTCCACTTCATTACGCTGCCGCCGTTCCAGCCCGTACAGCAGTAAACCCACGCCGGTCGCATAGCGCGGCGTCTTGACCACCGCCGACAGCCCGCCGATATTGCGCGGCAAGCCAAGCCGCACCGGCAGATGGAAGATCTCCTCACCCAACTCGACCATGCCCTGCAATGCCGCGCTGCCGCCGGTGATGACGATGCCGGAAGACAGCAACTCTTCCATTCCGCTGCGGCGCAATTCGGTCTGCACCAGCGAGTACAACTCTTCCACGCGCGGCTCGATCACTTCCGCCAGGGTCTGGCGCGACAGCATGCGCGCGCTGCGCTCTCCCACGCCCGGCACCTCGATCGGCGCATCGGTGGCCAGTTGGCGCAACGCGCAGCCATATTTGATCTTGATGTCTTCCGCATCGCGCGTCGGCGTGCGCAAGGCCATCGCGATATCGTTGGTGATCTGGTCGCCGGCGATGGGGATCACCGCCGTATGGCGGATCGCGCCGTTGGTAAAAATCGCCACATCGGTGGTGCCACCGCCGATATCCACCAGGCACACACCCAATTCCTTTTCATCGTCCGCCAGCACCGCCTTGCTCGACGCCAGCGGCTGCAAAATCATGTCGTTCACTTCCAGCCCGCAGCGATGGATGCACTTCAGGATGTTCTGCACCGCCGACACCGCGCCGGTGACGATATGGATCTCCACTTCAAGGCGCAGGCCGCTCATGCCCAGCGGCTTCTTGATCCCTTCCTGCCCGTCGATGCTGAACTCCTGCTCCAGGATGTGCAGGATCTGCTGGTCGCCC
>PCWU01000088.1:0-4710 GCA_002787455.1 Gallionellaceae bacterium CG11_big_fil_rev_8_21_14_0_20_60_62
CAGACAGCAGTTCCGGTATTTTAGGGACCCCCAAAAACCCGCAAAGCACTTTTCAGCGGGTTTTTTATTGCGCGCACAAAAAACTCCGGTCAATGCCGGAGTCTTTTGTTGGAACGCTGTGTGAGATTGAGCTGCTCTTAATCGGAGAACAGTTGCTTCAGCATCCACAGCGAAAAAACAACGGCAACAGCCGCAGTACCGATAGCCGACAGATCCGCGATGAAAGACATGGTGTTTCTCCTCCCAGAGATTTGGTTGAACATACCAACAAAAATTGCAGGGGCAATCCTAGCACAAAGTTATGTGCTATCAAGTGACAGATGTGGGAGTACCCGACTTCAATGCTCGGCTACAGAGGGTCGCTGAGGGCGGGCAATGGCAATATGCCCGCCGGGTTGGATTACGATTGCTTAAACAGCTCAATCACCATCCAGACGGAAAAACCGACAGAGAAAATGGCGACGCCGATGGCGGTGAAATCTGCGATATAAGACATTAAGTTCCCCTTTAGATAAACGTTTTTTTGTAAGATGGCTCGCTTGAATTGACTTCAGCCGGAAATATTATATTAGTAGATTAGTCGGGAATATCCCTTTTGTTATAGGGCTGTTCCGGCGTCCGCATCAGCACCATTGAGTACGAAAGGAAGTATGACCACCAAGCTTTACATCAAGACCTACGGCTGCCAGATGAACGAGTACGACTCGGACAAGATGGCGGATGTATTGCATGCCTGCGAGGGCATGACGCAAATCGACCGGCCGGAGGGCGCGGATATTATTTTGTTCAACACTTGCTCGATCCGCGAGAAGGCTGAGGAAAAAGTGTTTTCCGACCTTGGCCGCGCGCGCGCACTGAAGCTGCTTAATCCGAATCTGCTGATCGGCGTCGGGGGTTGTGTGGCAAGCCAGGAAGGCGAGGCGATCGTCAAACGCGCGCCGTATGTGGATGTGGTGTTCGGCCCGCAGACCTTGCATCGCCTGCCGCAACTGATCGCGGCGCGGCGCGCCAGCGGCAAGCCGCAGGTGGACATCAGTTTCCCCGAGATCGAGAAGTTCGATTATCTGCCCGCCGCGCAGACCACGCACGGCACCGCCTTCGTTTCCATCATGGAAGGCTGTAGCAAGTACTGCACGTTCTGCGTGGTGCCTTACACGCGCGGCGAAGAAGTTTCGCGCCCGTTTGAAGACGTGATGCGCGAGGTTGAGAGTCTGACCGCGCAGGGCGTGGGCGAGATTACCCTGCTGGGACAGAACGTGAATGCCTATCAGGGCGCGACGGAAGATGGCGACACCGTGGATTTCGCTTTCCTGTTGCAGGCCATCGCCGCGCAGCCCCTGGTGCAGCGCCTGCGCTACACCACTTCCCATCCGCGCGAAATGTCGCAGCGCCTGATCGGTGTGTACGCGAACACGCCGAAGCTGGCCGGACATCTGCATCTGCCGGTGCAATCCGGCTCGGACCGCGTGCTGGCGGCGATGAAGCGCGGCTATACCGTGCTGGAATACAAGTCTGTTGTGCGGCGGTTGCGCGCGGCGCGGCCGGATATCGCCATCGCGTCCGATTTTATCGTCGGCTTTCCGGGCGAGACCGAGGCGGATTTCGAGGCGACCATGAGGCTGATTGACGAGGTTGCCTACGATGCCAGCTTCAGTTTTATTTTCAGTCCGCGTCCCGGCACGCCGGCGGCGGAGATGGCGGACAACACGCCGCAGGAAGTCAAGCTGGCGCGCCTCCACCGCCTGCAGGCGCGCATCAACGAGCTGGAGCAACAATACAGCCGGGCGATGGTGGGCACGGTGCAACGCGTGGTGGTGGAGAACCTGTCGCGCAAAAATGCGGCAGAACTGGCGGGGCGCACCGACAATAACCGCATCGTTAATTTCGCCGGTTCGCCCGGCATGCTGGGGCGCTTTGTCGAGGTTCGCATCACCGCCGTGTCCGGCCACACCTTGCGCGGCGAAGCAATTACTCTGGCATGAACGCAGGCGCCGTGAATCAAGCTCATAAAATGTCGCTGTCGGTGCAATACGCCAGCCAGGCAAAGAATCTGCCGACGCGGCAGCAGTTTCGCCGCTGGATCAAAGTGGCGCTGGAGCGGGAGGTGCGGATGGTGCTGCGGATTGTCGGCGAAGCCGAAGGGCGCGCGCTGAACCGCGACTATCGCGGCAAGGATTACGCCACCAATGTGCTGACTTTTGTTTATGACGACACGACGCCGCTGGCGGGCGATTTGGTGATCTGCGCGCCGGTGGTGGCACGCGAGGCGAAAGAGCAGGGCAAGGACCTGCTAGCCCACTACGCGCATCTGACCCTTCATGCCGCGCTGCATCTGCAGGGGTATGACCACCAGAAGCAGCGCGAGGCAGAGCGGATGGAAGCGCGCGAGACTGCGCTGATGAAAAAATTGCGGTATCCTGCGCCCTATCTTGTTAGTTGATGATTGGTAATGGACGGTTCAGACAGTAGCAGTAGCAGTAACAACCACAAACCCACCTTGCTGGAACGGCTCTCCCTGATGTTGTTGCGGGAGCCGGAAGATCGCGAACAACTTATCTCGCTGTTGTACAGCGCCTACCAGCGCAATCTGCTC
Source organism: Gallionellaceae bacterium CG11_big_fil_rev_8_21_14_0_20_60_62 (assembly GCA_002787455.1). Lineage (GTDB taxonomy): Bacteria > Pseudomonadota > Gammaproteobacteria > Burkholderiales > Gallionellaceae > Sideroxyarcus. Next base: position 2,594 of record PCWU01000088.1, read on the forward strand.
GATGCCGAAGCGCTTGCCATGATGGAGGGCGTGATCCAGGTTTCCGAGACCCAGGTCCGCGACATCATGATCCCGCGCGCGCAGATGGATGTGATCGACATCAACCAGCCGCCGGATCAATTCGTCCCCTTCGTCATCGAGACCGCGCACTCGCGCTTCCCCGTCACCGACGGCGACAAGGACAACATCATCGGCATCCTGCTGGCGAAAGACTTGTTGCGTTACTACGCGGGCGAAGAGTTCGACGTGCGCGACATGTTGCGGCCAGCCGTGTTCGTGCCGGAATCGAAACGGCTCAATGTGTTGCTGCGCGACTTTCGCAGCAACCACAACCATCTCGCGCTGGTGGTGGACGAATACGGCGGCGTGTGCGGCATGGTCACCATCGAAGACGTGCTGGAGCAGATCGTCGGCGACATCGCCGATGAATTCGACTTTGACGAGGACGAGGACAACATCATCCGCCAAGACGAGACGCACTGGCGCGTCAAGGCCGATACCGAAATCGCCGACTTCAACCAAGTGCTGGGGGCGGAATTCAGCGACGAAGACTATGACACCATCGGCGGTCTGGTGCTCAAGGCGGCGGGACAGTTACCCAAACGCGGCGAGCAATTCACCATCGGCCAGTGGAAATTTCACGTGCTGCGCGCCGACAGCCGCAGGCTATATTCCTTGCTGGTGGAGCGCAGCCCGGAAGCGGGCGAACAGACGGCGCTGGATTAGAACCGTTCATCTTCGCGCAGGTAGCGCCATTGCCCCTGCGGCAGATCACCCAGTCTTACTTTTCCAATGCGCACCCGCTTCAACGCGGTCACGCGCAACCCGACCATCTCGCACATGCGGCGGATCTGGCGTTTTTTCCCCTCGACCAGAATGAAGCGCAACTGGTCGTCGTTCTGCCAATTCACTTTGGCTGGTTTCAATTTTCTGCCGTCCAGCGATAAACCGTGATTCAGCATGGCGAGTCCGTTTGTGTCGATTTTGCCCTGCACCCGCACCAGATATTCCTTTTCAACCGGCGAGTCCTCGCCGATGAGTTGCTTGGCGATCCGCCCGTCCTGGGTGAGCACCAGCAATCCGGTCGAGTCGATGTCGAGGCGGCCGGCGGGGGCGAGATTGAGCATCTGGCTGCGATGGAAACGTTGCGGGGATTTGTCCTGCTCCCAGCGTGTTGCGGCGTCGAGCAGCAGAATGGCGGGTTTATACCCCTGTTCAGCCTGCCCCGACACATAGCCCACCGGCTTGTGCAACAGGATGGTGACGCGTTCCGCCTGTTTCGCCAGTGCCGCACGCTCCAGCGTGATCTTTTGTGTCGGCAGGATTTTTGTGCCGAGCTCGCTGACGATTGCTCCATCCACCTTCACCCAGCCTTTGGCGATGTATTCATCCGCCTCGCGGCGCGAGCAGAGTCCTTGTGTGGACATGAGTTTCGAGAGTCTAATTTTTTCCATGATCTTTAGCCAACCTTGATGCCCCATTTCCAGGGTGATGTGAGTGCCAACAGGCGAAATCCTTGATTATGTAGGAGCCGGCTTGCCGGTGAATTATTTGCGTTACTTTCGCCAGCAAGCCGGTTCCTGCGATTACCTTATCCCCATGCCGGGAAAAGCCCGCGCAGGCCGCCCGCGATGAATTCGACCGCGATGGCGGCAAGCAGCAAGCCCATCAGACGGGTGACGATGGTGCTGCCGATGCTGCCCAGACGGCGCGAGACCCAGGGTGCGGCGAGGAAGGTCAGCCACACCGTCAGGCTCAAGGCGGCCAGCACCAGCGCCATCATGCCATAGTGCCCGGCGCTGTTTGCCTTGTGCGCATCGACGATCACCGTGCTGATTGCGCCGGGTCCGGCCAGCAGCGGCGTCGAAAGCGGCACGATAGCGATGGACTGGGTGGATTCGGCATCCGCGTTGTCGTCGGGAGAAAATGTTTGCTTGTGGCCGATCAGCATATTGATCGCCATCAGCAGCAGCAGGATGCCGCCGGCGGTGCGGAAGGAATGAATGCTGATGCCGAAGAATGACAGGATCGCCTCGCCCAGCAACAGCGCGGCGAGCAGGATGCCGAACACCGACAGCGATGCCACGCGCCCGACCCGTTCGCGTTTTTGCGCGCTC
>PCWU01000088.1:4717-5699 GCA_002787455.1 Gallionellaceae bacterium CG11_big_fil_rev_8_21_14_0_20_60_62
GTCGAGCATCGGCAGCAGGCAGCTTGGGTAACGGTCATGGCAAGTATGCCACCCCTGATGATGAAACTTGCCATGACCGTTTACCCTTATCCAACTTTCCCCCGCAAGCGGGAGTAAAGGGAAAACGAATCGCCGCGCGAGTTTCCGGTAACGGGGCGGCGCGAAGTTACACCGTATAATGCGGCGAATCAAATTGCCGTGTTCTATCGTGAACCGATTGCTTGCTTATCCCTATCTGCTTGCCTTCATCGCGGGCGCTATTGCGGTACTCGGCTTTGCGCCCCATGGCCTCTTCCCGTTGCCGCCGCTGGCGCTCGCCATGTTGTTCTGGTTATGGAGTCGCGCCGAACGTCCAAGGCGGGCTGCCGCACTGGGTTTTTCTTTCGGCATGGGGCTGTTCACCTTCGGCGTGGGCTGGATCTACATCGCGCTGCACGAATACGGCTACATGCACCCCGTGCTGGCGGGGGTCGCCACCTTGCTTTTTGCGGCGCTGATCTCCCTGTTCGCCGCGCTGGCGGGCTATCTGCAGGCAAGGTGCAGGGCAGCTTGTAGGTCGGGTTTCAACCCGACAGCGCCTAGCCTGGCTGAAGCCCGGCCTGTGCCCGGTAGCGTGCTTCTGTTGCTGATAATGCCGGCGTTCTGGGTGCTGGTCGAATGGCTGCGCGGTCTGATGTTCACCGGCTTTCCGTGGCTGGTGTTCGGCTACGCGCAAGTGCCATACAGCCCGCTGGCCGGCTACGCGCCGCTGCTCGGCGTGTATGGCGTGTCGCTGTCAGTCGCGGCGAGTGCAGGATTACTGCTGTTTGGATTGCAGGCGTGCCGCCGTGCGGCGGGAAAGATGGCACTCGGCGGCTTGTGCGTGCTGTGGCTGATTGGCGGGGCATTGCAGCAAGTCGAATGGACACAGCCGCAGGGCGAATCGTTCAAGGTCAGCCTGTTGCAGGGCAACATCGCGCAGGATCTGAAATTTGAAGAACAC
>PCWU01000088.1:5708-6882 GCA_002787455.1 Gallionellaceae bacterium CG11_big_fil_rev_8_21_14_0_20_60_62
GGAAAGCAGCGCTGCGCGGCTGATCGTGCTGCCGGAAACCGCCGTGCCGCTGCTGCGCGACAACGTGCCGCAGAATTACCAGATCATGCTGGGCGAACATGCGCGCCGCAACGGCGGCGACATCCTCGTCGGCAGTTTCGAAAGGGAAGCGGGGCGTTACTACAACAGTGTCTATTCCCTCGGCAGCGCGGGAAGCCAGCACTATCGCAAAAACCACCTCGTGCCCTTCGGCGAATTCATCCCGCTGCGCGGCTGGCTCGGCTGGCTCATCAACGAACTGTTGCAAATCCCCATGGGCGATCTGGCCAGCGGCGGTGCAGGGCAGCCGCCGCTGGCCGTGGCGGGGCAAAAAATCGCGGTCAACATCTGCTACGAAGACGCCTTTGGCGAAGAGATCATCCGCGCCTTGCCCGCAGCGACGCTGCTGATCAATGTCACCAACGATGCCTGGTACGGCGATTCCAACGCCGCCATCCAGCACAACCAGTTGTCGCAGATGCGCGCGCTGGAGAGCGGCCGCATGATGCTGCGCGCCACCAATACCGGCGTCACCTCGGTCATTGGCGTGAATGGGCGCATCCACGCCATGCTGCCGCAGCACGCAGAGGGGGTGCTCACTGCCGAAGTGCAGGGTTACAGTGGCAGCACGCCCTATGTGCGTTGGGGTAATGGCATGGTGCTGGTGTTGCTTGGCTTGTTGCTGGGTATGGCGTGGCGGTTGCAATGCAAAAAGTCCTCTCGCCCGCTTGCGGGAAAGGGTTAAGGTGAGGGTAATGAGCTGGTGCTGCTATCTCATCCAATGTGCGGATGGCACCCTCTACTGCGGCATCACCAACGATCTCGACAAGCGCCTCGCAGCCCATAACGCGGGCGAAGGTGCCAAATACACGCGCGGCCGGACGCCGGTAAAGTTGTTGTATCGTGAACCCTGCGCCGACAAATCCGCCGCGCTGAAGCGCGAAATGCAGATCAAGACTTTGTCCAGAACCATGAAATTGGCCCTATGCGGGATGACGTAACGGCCCGAAAACCCGTAAAATGTGCACCTTCGCAAATCTAGCCGGTTTATCAGTACATGCTCACTTATGGTTCCAATAAAACGCCCGCCAGCGGGCATGAGTCTTCACCAGATGAAACTTTTGGTTCCGACATCACGCGCTCCGCGCATGAGTCT
>PCWU01000088.1:6896-10521 GCA_002787455.1 Gallionellaceae bacterium CG11_big_fil_rev_8_21_14_0_20_60_62
TCCGCGCATGAGTCTTCACCGAAAGTCAGCCACGGGCTGACTTTTCAGCAAGTTATCCTGACGCTGCAGAATTTTTGGGACAAGCAGGGCTGCGCGCTGTTGCAACCTTACGACATCGAAATCGGCGCGGGTACTTTCCACACCGCGACCTTTCTGCGCGCGATCGGGCCGGAGCCTTGGCGCGCGGCCTATGTGCAGCCGTCGCGCCGCCCCAAGGACGGGCGCTATGGCGAGAATCCGAACCGTTTGCAGCACTATTACCAATATCAGGTGGTGCTGAAGCCTTCCCTCGACAATATTCAGGAACTTTACCTCGACAGCCTGCGCGCGCTCGGGATCAACACACAGGAGCACGATATCCGTTTCGTCGAGGATGACTGGGAGTCGCCCACGCTGGGCGCCTGGGGGCTGGGCTGGGAAGTGTGGCTGGACGGCATGGAAGTGACGCAGTTCACCTATTTCCAGGAAGTCGGCTCGCTCACCTGCAAGCCGGTGCTGGGCGAGATCACCTACGGCCTGGAGCGTTTGGCCATGTATCTGCAGGGTGTGGAGAACGTGTTCGACCTGGTGTGGGCGAAGAACGGCGACACCGTGGTGACTTACCGCGACGTGTTTCATCAGAACGAGGTGGAGCAGTCGAAATACAACTTCGAGCATTCCAACGTCGAGATGCTGTTCCGCCACTTCGGCGAATACGAGGCGGAAGCCAAACGTCTGATGGAAGCAGGGCTGCCGCTGCCGGGGTTCGAGATGGTGATGAAGTGCTCGCATACTTTTAACCTGCTGGATGCGCGCGGCGCGATCTCGGTGACCGAGCGTGCGGCTTACATTGGCCGGGTGCGCGCCTTGTCGCGCCAGGTGGCGCAGGCTTATTACGATTCGCGCGAAGCATTGGGTTTCCCCATGTGCAAGGCCGTGGAGGACGCGCAATGAAACAGACACTGTTGATTGAACTGCTGACGGAAGAGTTGCCGCCGAAGGCGCTGGAAAAACTTTCCGCCACGTTTGCCGGTGAAGTGTTCGCCGCGCTGAAGGAGCAGGCCTTGCTGAACGAGGCCAGTGTCTGCACGCCGTATTGCACGCCGCGCCGTCTGGCACTAAGCATCACCGAAGTCGAAGCGCAGCAGCCCGACCGCATCATTGAGCGCAAGGGGCCGGCGGTCGCCGCAGGTCTGGATGCGGAGGGCAAGCCGACCAGGGCGCTGGAAGGTTTCATGCGCTCGGCCAACGTCACGCTGGCGCGATTGCAGCGCACGGGCGAGGGCAAGGCGGAATATTTCGTCGCGCGCGTCGAACAAAAAGGCAAGTCGCTGGACGACTATCTTTCCGCCATCATCGCGCAGGCGCTGAAAAAGCTGCCGGTGCCCAAGCTGATGCGTTGGGGTGATTCCGATGTGCAATTCGTGCGTCCGGTGCATGCGCTGACGATTCTGCACGGCAACCGCGTGGTGCCGGCCGAAGTGCTGGGCTTGAGCAGCGGCAACGTGACCAGCGGCCATCGTTTTCTGTGCGCCGAGCCGGTGGTGATCGCCCAGGCCGACGACTACGAGGCGACGCTGGCACGCGACGGCCGTGTGGTGGCCAGTTTTGCCAACCGGCGCGAGAGCATCGCGGCGCGACTGGACCAGCTGGCGGAGCAGCATGGGGCGATCTGGATTGGCCATGCCAATTTCGACCAGTCCAAACTGCTGGCGATGTCGAACGAGGAGCGCAGCGTATTGAGCGGCCTGCTGGACGAGGTGACGGGACTGGTCGAGTGGCCGGAAGTTTATGTCGGCGAGTTCGAGGCGGAATATCTCGAAGTGCCGCAGGAGTGCCTGATCCTCACCATGCAGCAGAACCAGAAATATTTCCCCCTGCTGGATGCGCGCAGCGGCAAGTTGCTGAACAAATTCCTGATCGTGTCCAACATGCAGATCAGCGATCCGCACCACATCATCGAGGGCAATCAGCGCGTGGTGCGCCCGCGCCTGGCCGATGCGCGCTTTTTCTTCAACCAGGACCGCAAGCAAACCCTGGAAGCGCGGGTGGAAAAACTTGGCAACGTGGTCTATCACAACAAATTGGGCAGCCAGTTGCAGCGGGTCGAGCGCATCACCTCGCTGGCTGGCACCATCGCCCGTCTGCTCGGCTCGGACAAGGCGGATGCGGAACGCGCGGCGCGCCTCTCCAAGGCTGACCTGCTCACCGACATGGTGGGCGAATTCCCCGAACTGCAAGGCATCATCGGCCGCTACTATGCGCAGCACGACGGCGAAAAGGCGGAGGTGGCAAGCGCCATTGAGGCGCACTACCACCCGCGGTTTGCCGGCGATACGCTGCCGCAGGGTGGGCTGGCCTGCGCCGTGGCGCTGGCCGACAAACTGGAAACGCTGCTCGGCATCTACGGCATTGGCCAGGTGCCGACCGGCGACAAGGATCCGTTCGGCCTGCGCCGCCAAGCGCTGGGCGTGCTGCGTATTCTGATCGAGACCCCGCTCGATCTGTCTTTGCCCGCCCTGCTCAAGGCGGCGGCGGAAAATTTCCCGGCCGGGATGTTGTCCGCCAGCGTCGCGACCGACGTGGAAGGGTTCATGCTCGACCGCTTGCGCGGCTATCTGCGCGAACAGGGATATGAGATCAACCAGATCGAAGCGGTGCTGGCGGTACTGAACGGGCGCCTGCACGAAGTCTTGCCGCGCCTGCAGGGCATACGCGGGTTTGCCGCGCTGGCGGTGGCGAAAGATCTGGCGGCGGCGAATAAGCGCGTGCACAACATCATGCGCAAGAACGCGGAGGAATTGGGCGAGCTGGCGCAGGCGTCGGTCAATCCCGCATTGCTGGCGGATGCGGCGGAACGCGAGCTGTACCAGGCGATGCAGGACATCACGCCGATGGCGCGCGGCTATTTCGAGCGCGGCGATTACGCCAACAACCTGAAGACTCTGGTCACCCTCAAGCCCTTCATCGACGACTTTTTCGACAAGGTGATGGTGATGGCGGAGGACAACGCATTGCGTATCAATCGCGCGGTGCTGTTGCAGCAGTTGGCACGCCTGATGAACCAGTCGGCGGATATTTCAAAATTGGCAACGTAAGTCAAAAACATGCAGCACAGAGACACAGAGAAAAACCATCGCAGAAGCGGACATATATCCTTTATTTTGCGGGCGATCAGCACTGCCGCTGGAGTCTGATGTTTTTGAATTCCTCCGTGTCTCCGTGTCTCTGTGGCGAAAGGTTCAATGAAACTTATCATTCTCGACCGCGATGGCGTCATCAACTTCGACTCCGACCAGTTCATCAAAAGCCCGGATGAATGGAAGCCCATTCCCGGCAGTCTGGAAGCGGTCGCGCGCATGAACCAGGCGGGCTACCGCGTGGTGGTGGCGACCAACCAGTCCGGCATCGGACGCGGCCTGTTCGACATGCCGACGCTGAACGCCATTCATGACAAGCTGCACAAGTCGCTGGCGCTGGTGGGCGGACGCATTGACGCGATTTTTTTCTGTCCGCACACCAATGATGCGAAATGCGATTGCCGCAAACCGAATGGCGGCATGCTGGAAGAGATCGCCCTCCGCTACGGCACTTCCCTTGCCGGGGTGCCGGCCGTGGGCGATTCGCTGCGCGACCTGCAGGCGGC
>PCWU01000088.1:10534-14354 GCA_002787455.1 Gallionellaceae bacterium CG11_big_fil_rev_8_21_14_0_20_60_62
CCCATTCTGGTATTAACCGGCAAGGGCATGAAGACGCGGGAGCACGGCGAACTGCCGCAGGGGACCGAAATATTCCCGGACCTGGCGGCGATGGCGGCCGCATTGCCATGAACCTGATCCGTTCCATTCTGTTTTCGCTGGCGCAAACTGTATTCACGCTGCTGTACGCCCTGTTGTCGCCGCTGATTTTTTTGTTTGGCCAGCACACCCGCCACCGACTGTTGTCCGGGTTCGCGCCGGGCATTCTGTGGCTGCTCAAGGTCATCTGCGGCATCCGCATGGAAGTGCGCGGCATCGAAAATATCCCGGCCACTCCCTGCGTGGTGCTGAGCAAGCACCAGTCAGCGTGGGAGACGATGGCCCTGCAATTGGTGTTGCCGCCGCACGTCTGGGTGGCCAAGCGCGAGCTGCTGTGGATTCCATTTTTTGGCTGGCTGCTGGCGCTGTCGAGTCCGATCGCGCTGGATCGCAGCAAGGGCAAGGAAGCGATGCGCCAGTTGCTGGAAAAAGGCCAGGCCAAACTGGCCGCCGGATTTTGCGTAGTGCTATTCCCGGAAGGGACGCGCATCGCCTACGGCCAAAAAGGGCGATACAAACTCGGCGGCGCCATGCTGGCCGGCCATGCCGGTGTGCCGGTGCTGCCGGTCGCGCACAATGCCGGGAAATTCTGGGGGCGCAATGCCTTTGTCAAACGACCGGGTGTCGTGCAGATGGTGATCGGCCAACCGATTGCTGCCAGCGGCCGCACCGCGGAAGAGATTAATCGCCAGGTCGAGCAATGGATCGAAGGCGAGATGGCGCAACTTTGATGTTCGGCACATTGCGCCGCAAACTTTCCCCGCCCGCGGTTGAACAGCGCCGCATCGACCTTTCCGGCCGGCCTGTCACTTACACCCTGAAACGCAGCAGCAAACGGCGCAGCATCGGCCTGCGCATCGACGAGCGCGGGCTGACCGTCAGCGTGCCCCTGCGCGCCTCGGAAAAATGGTTGCACAGCGTGCTGCAGGACAAGGCCGGCTGGGTGGTGGAAAAAATGGCCGGCTGGCAAGCAAGACAGGCGCCGGTTATCCAATGGCGCGACGGCGAGCCCGTCCCGTTCTGCGGCAACATGCTGAAATTGCGCGTGGTGCCCGACCTGTACGGCGCGCCGCCGATCCTCTGTGGCGAGAATTTGCATTTATGCCTGGCGCAGCCGGCCTCGCCGCAGAGGATTGAGCAGGCGGTGGGGCAGTGGTATCGGCAACAGGCGCTGGATTTGTTCGGGCAGCGTGTGGCGCACTTTGCGCCGCAACTTCAAGTCGTGCCGCGCGCGGTTAAGCTATCCGCGGCACGCAGCCAATGGGGAAGCTGCACCGTGCGCGGGGTGGTGCGCCTGAACTGGCGCCTGATCAAGCTGGCGCCGGCGCTGACCGATTACGTGGTGGTGCATGAATTGGCGCATCTGCTGGAGATGAATCATTCCGCCGCGTTCTGGCAAGTGGTGGGGAGTGTCTGTCCGGATTATCGGCAGTTGCGCGTGCGACTGCGGGAATTCGGGATAGTCGACTGAGCCGCGGCTGCGGCAATATGCCGCATTCCTCCGCGCCACGTTGGGTTTTATCGTGCGCGCACCGGACAGCCGCAACGCATGCGCTCGTCTCCTCCCGGATGGCATTTCGGCGGGTGCCCGGTGCCTAGAACCGAACCGCCACGCCTGCGCCGGTCTGTACCAACTCCCCCAGTTTTGCAAACAATTCTCCGCTGTCGCGCTGGCTGGTCCATTGCCCGTCGTGCCAGGCAAAATGAAACCCGCCCGATTTGGCCGCCAGCCAGATCTCGCGGTTCGGCGTGTGCCGGTTCACGATCACCTTGCTGCCGTCGTCGAACTCGATCTCCATGATCGAGCCGTTGCTGTCGTAGTCGATGTCGCCGCTGTCCAGCGCGCGTTCGATACGCTCGAACACGGCATCGGCCAATTGGTTGAATTCACTTTCGGTCATGCTTGCTCCCGCTGGGTGGCGCGCTCGTGCTTCGCTTATAATCGCGCCGGTTTGGTTATCAGGAAAGAAGTTCATCATGCGAACCCTCTGCATTATGTTGCTGTTGCTGTTGTGCGCGCAAGGTTGCGGGCGCAGGGGGCCGCTGTATCTGCCGCCGCCCGATGCCGTAACCGGCAGCGCCCACTTACCCTTCGCGCAGGAAGACACTCCCTCATGAATGATTATTTCGGCTATCGAGAAAACACGTTGCACGCCGAACAGGTTTCGCTGCAACAGATTGCGCTCCAATTCGGCACGCCCTGCTACGTCTATTCGCGCGCCGCACTGGAAAGTGCCTACCGCGCATTCGGGCAGGCGCTTGCGCCGCGCGACCATCTGATCTGCTACGCGGTCAAGGCCAACCCCAATCTGGCCATCCTCAATCTGTTCGCGCGGATGGGGGCGGGATTCGACATCGTGTCCGGCGGCGAACTGCAGCGCGTGCTGGCGGCGGGCGGCGCGGCGGAGAAAGTCGTCTTCTCCGGCGTGGGCAAACGCGCGGATGAGATGCGGCTGGCATTGCAGGCGGGGATATTGTGCTTCAACGTCGAGTCGGCGGCAGAGATGGAGCAGCTTGACCGGGTGGCGGGCGAGATGGGCAAGATCGCGCCGGTCAGTCTGCGGGTGAATCCGGACGTCGATGCAAAAACCCACCCCTATATTTCCACCGGACTCAAGCAAAGCAAATTCGGCATCGCCTATGATCAGGCCCTGCCGCTTTACCGCCGAGCGGCGGGCATGGCGCATCTGCGCGTGACCGGCATCGATTGCCACATCGGCTCGCAGATCACCGAAGTCAGCCCCTTCATCGCGGCGGCGGAAAAGGTGCTGGCGTTGGCGGATCAATTGGCGGCGGAGAATATCGTTCTTGAACACATCGATCTGGGCGGTGGCCTTGGTATTCGCTACGACAATGAATCGCCGCCGGCGATTGCCGACTACGCGCATGCACTGTTGGTGGCATTGCGGGGCCGCAGCGCCAAGCTGATCGTCGAACCGGGCCGGATTTTGGCGGGCAATGCCGGTGTGCTGCTGACCCGGATCGAATATCTCAAACATGGCGAGGAGAAGAATTTCGCCATCGTCGATGCGGCAATGAACGACCTGATGCGTCCCGCGCTGTACGATGCTTTTCATGCCATTCAGCCGGTGCAAAAAAACCGACACCGTGCGCGGCACTATGAGGTGGTGGGGCCGGTCTGTGAAAGCGGCGACTTCCTCGGGCACGCCCGTGAATTGGGTATTGCGGCCGGCGATGTGCTGGCGCTGATGTCGGCGGGAGCTTATGGCATGAGCATGAGCTCAAACTACAACACGCGTCCGCGTGCCGCCGAGGTGATGGTGGATGGCGAATCCGTCCATCTCATTCGCGCGCGGGAAACGGTGGCGCAGTTGTATGCCGGCGAAAAAATCATCGGGTGACTTTTTTGCATATAACCGCACAAATTTATTGCAGAAAAAAAATATTCGCGCATAGAATGCCTCCACCGGGCGTGTAGGGAGATTTCAGGCAACGGAAAGACGCTCCGGGAGTGCAGTGGTTGCACGCAAACGTAGTAACCGGTTAGTCCATCAAACTTTAATAAGGAATGAAAATGGCAACTGCTACCAAAGCGAAAAGCACCACCCGTAAACCAGCTGCGAAGAAACCCGTGGTCAAGAAAGTAGCCGCCAAGAAACCGGTGGCGAAAAAGATCGTGGCGAAGAAACCCGTCGCCAAGAAAGTAGCTGCCAGGAAGCCGGTGGCGAAAAAGATCGTGGCGAAGAAACCCGTCGCCAAGAAAGTAGCTGCCAGGAAGCCG
>PCWU01000066.1 GCA_002787455.1 Gallionellaceae bacterium CG11_big_fil_rev_8_21_14_0_20_60_62
CGCGCATTTTACCAGCTACATTCTTTTTCGGGCAGAATGTTCGCATGCGCAGCCTGTACCCCTTGCGAGTCATCGTATTAATCGGCCTGTTCGCCTGGCTGGCGATCAAAACCATGAGCTCGCCGCCGTTGCCGGACTGGCGCGCGGGCGAACTGGTGGTGGCGGTGCCGGATGCCAGCAGAGTCACGGATTCGGCCTTTGAGTCCAACCTGCAGTCGCTGTTCGGCAAACACCTTAACGTGCGCGTCAAGCTGCTTAAACTGACTCCGTCTGAAGCCGTCGATGCCCTGCTCGCCGGGCGGGTGCATCTGGCTGCCGGGTTTCGTTCGCATTCAAATCCGGCGCTGCGTTACAGCACGTCCTATCAGCATCTGGACGAGCGCGCCGTGTGCGGCGAGCACACTCCCCGGCGCATCGACGGTCTGTATGCGCGGCAACTGGTGGTGGCGCGCGAATCGGCGCAGGAGTGGGCGCTGCGCAAGGTGCGCGAGGAATACGACGAGTTGTCGTGGGAATCGCGCAAGGGAACCACAGCGGCTTTGCTGTTGCAGGCGCTGGCCGAAGGGGAAATCGATTGCACCGTGGCCAACGACGAGCAACTGGCGACACTGCGCAATTTCTTTCCCGATCTGGGCAACGGCCTGAGCCTGAACAGCGATACCGAGCTAAGCTGGGCGATCAGCGCGGACGGTGACGAGACGCTGCTCGATACCGCCAATCTGTTCTTGGCCGAGATTCGCGCCAACCGTACTTTACAGCACGCGATTGACCGCTACTACGGCCACAACGACCGCCTTAACGCCATCGATATCGGCGCGTTCATCAACGATGTGCGCAAACAATTGCCGGTTTACCGGGCATGGTTCCAGGAAGCCGGCGATCTGACCGGCATCGACTGGCGCATGATTGCGGCACTGGCTTATCGCGAGTCACGCTGGGATCCCTTTGCCACCTCTTACACCGGTGTGCGCGGCATGATGATGCTGACCGAGGCGACCGCCGACCGCATGGGTGTGCAGAACCGGCTGGATGCGCATGAAAGCATCATGGCCGGCGCGCGTTATCTGCAACTATTGAAGGAACAGTTGCCGCTGCGGATCACCGAGCAGAACCGTTTGTGGATGGCAATCGCCGCCTACAACCAGGGCATGGGCCATCTGGAAGATGCACGCATCATGACCAGGCAGCGCGGGATGGATGCGGATGTGTGGGCGGATGTGAAACGGGTGATGCCCCTGCTCTCGCAGCGCGAACATTACGCGAATACACGACACGGTCAGGCTCGCGGGGGCGAGGCGGTGGTTCACGTGGAAACCGTGCGCCTGTATCACGACATCCTGAAACGGCTGGATGCGGAAGGGAAGCTGCCGGACGCACCCTACTTCACTTTTCTTTCAGACAACTGATTTTACCGCTTACGCTCCGCATCGAGCAGTTGCTCGATGCGCGCCAGACGCGCCGATATTTCAGCCAGCTGGCGGTCTGATTCCTTTTCATCTTCCTCGATTTTCTCCACGTCGCTGCCGATGAAGAAGGCGGCCAGGTTGGCGGTTAGCAAGGAAATCAATACCACCCCGAACAGCACCACCAGCGAAGCGAACAGTCGGCCCGCACCGGTGTGCGGCACCACATCGCCATAGCCGACGGTGGCCATGGTGACCCACGCCCACCACATGCCGTCCCACACGTCGCCCACCGAGGGATCGATGCGGGACATGATGATGCCGGACAACAGCATGGTGAAGAACGCGACGATCAGCGTGGTGCCGAGCTTGTGTTGCGACAACAGCTTGCGCGCCGACTTCGACATGCGCAGCACCAGTGCCAGCACCAGCACCAGCCGCACACTGCGCAGCATGCCGATGAGCGGTGCGTATTGCCAAAAATACGGGAAGCCGGCGGTGATGATGAGCAGGTTGAGCCAGTTGCCGAACAGATAGCTGCGTTTGTTTTTGACCTGAGCCGTGAGGATGGCAGTCTCGAGCAAAAAGGCCAGCCACACCAGCCAGTCGGCGATGCGCGCCGTGGCATGCGGCAACGTGCCGGTCTCTTCCAGATACCACTGCAGCACGATCCACAGCGCCACGCCGACCATCGGCCATTCGAGGCGGCGCGCCCAGTGGCGTGCGCCCGCGCGTTCATGCTCGGCGACACCCGCGATACCGAGCAGATGGATGACGCTCACTTGGAGAGCTTTTCCAGTCCGCCCATGTAGGCGCGCAGCACGTCGGGGATGGTCACGCTGCCATCCGCGTTCTGATAATTTTCCAAAACAGCGACCAGCGTGCGTCCCACCGCCAGGCCGGAACCGTTCAGTGTGTGCAGCAATTCCGGCTTGCCCGCCGCGTTGCGGAAACGCGCCTGCATGCGCCGCGCCTGGAAGGCCTCGAAGTTGGAGCAGGATGAAATTTCGCGGTAGGTGTTCTGCGCCGGCAACCACACTTCGATGTCGTAAGTGGTGGCGGCAGAGAAGCCCATGTCACCGGAACACAGCTTGACCACGCGATACGGCAGACCGAGTTTCTGCAGAATGGTTTCGGCATGGCCCAGCAATTCTTCCAGCGCTTCATAAGATTTTTCGGGATGCACCATCTGCACCAGTTCCACCTTGTCGAACTGGTGCTGACGGATCATGCCGCGCGTGTCGCGACCATAGGACCCCGCCTCGGAACGGAAGCACGGCGTGTGCGCCACGAATTTCATCGGCAGTTTTTCCAGCGGCACGATCTCATCGCGCACCATGTTGGTGACGGGCACTTCGGCGGTGGGGATCAGGTAGAAATTCTTTTCAACCCCGTCATCGCCCACCACGCGCGGTACACGGAACAAGTCTTCCTCGAACTTCGGCAACTGTCCGGTGCCTCGCATCGATTCCGCATTCACCAAATACGGCACATAGGTCTCGGTATAGCCGTGCTTGTCGGTATGCGTATCCAGCATGAACTGGGCGAGCGCGCGGTGCATGCGCGCCAGCGACCCTGTCAACAGGGAAAAACGCGCACCGGCGATCTTGGTGGCGGTCTCGAAATCGAGCCCGCCCAAGCCTTCGCCGATGCTGACATGGTCCTGCACTTCGAAATCGAATTTCTTCGGCTCGCCGACCTTGCACACCTCGACGTTATCCGCTTCCGACTTGCCCACCGGGACGCTGGCGTGCGGCACGTTGGGGATGACGGCGAGGAAGGCATCCATGTCCGCCAACACCTGCGGCAGTTTGGCTTCCAGCTGTTTCAACTCATCACCCAGCGCGCCCACTTCGGCCATGATGGCGGTCGTGTCTTCGCCCTTGGCCTTGGCCTGGCCGATCAGCTTGGACGAGGCGTTGCGCTTGGCCTGCAGTTCCTGCGTGCGCGTCTGGATGCTCTTGCGCTCGGCTTCCAGCTGCTCGAATTTCGCGGTATCGAGTTCAAAACCGCGCGTCTTCAAGCGCGCCGCCACACCGGCCAGGTCGTTACGTAATGTTTGTATGTCTAACATCTGCACTCCAATGTGGATCGGGTTTTAACCCGACAACGCACTAAAATTTGAACCCTGTCGGGTTAAAACCCGACCTACAATTATTTCTTCGCTTTTGCATCCAGCTCGCGCAGGTGCGCCAGCTTCTCCGCGATCTTCGCTTCCAATCCCCGATCGACCGGTTCGTAGAAACTCACTCGCGGCATGCCGTCCGGAAAATAATTCTCGCCCGCCGCATAGCCGCCTTCTTCGCTATGCGCGTAACGGTAGTCCTTGCCGTAATCCAGTTGCTTCATCAGCTTGGTCGGGGCGTTGCGCAGGTGTAGCGGCACTTCGCGCGAGCTGTCCTGTTTGACGAAAGCGCGGGCGGCATTATACGCGACGTATCCGGCGTTCGATTTGGCCGCCACAGCCAGATACAGCACGGCCTGCGCCAGCGCCAGCTCACCTTCCGGCGAACCGAGGCGCTCGTAGGTCGATGCGGCATCGTTGCACAACTGGATGGCGCGCGGATCGGCCAGGCCGATGTCCTCCCACGCCATGCGCACGATGCGCCGCGCCAGATAACGCGGGTCGGCGCCGCCGTCCAGCATGCGCACCAGCCAGTACAGCGCGGCATCTGGATTGGAGCCGCGCACCGATTTGTGCAGCGCGGAGATCTGGTCATAAAAAGCTTCGCCGCCCTTGTCGAAACGGCGCATCTTCTGCGCCAGCGTGGCGTCGAGGAACTTGGCGTCGACCATGGTCAACTTCGCGGCGCTGGCGGCAGTCTGCAACTGTTCCAGCACGTTGAGCAGACGGCGCGCATCGCCGTCGGCGTAGCCGATCACGCGCTCCCTTGCCTCATCGGTGAACGCCAATACATCCGCCTGTGGGTCGGGTTTCAACCCGACAGATTTTCCATCCATTCCGGTCGCTGTCGGGTTGAAACCCGACCCACAGAAAACCAGTGCGCGCTCGAACAATTGCCCCATCTCGGCTTCGGACAAAGATTGCAGCACATACACCTGCGCCCGCGACAGCAAGGCGTTGTTCAATTCAAACGAAGGGTTTTCCGTCGTCGCGCCGATGAAGGTAACCAGGCCCTGTTCGACATAGGGCAGGAAGGCATCCTGCTGCGACTTGTTGAAACGGTGCACTTCATCCACAAACAGAATGGTGTGGCGACCATTTTGTTGCAGCGTTTGCTCGGCTTGCGC
>PCWU01000143.1:0-20621 GCA_002787455.1 Gallionellaceae bacterium CG11_big_fil_rev_8_21_14_0_20_60_62
CAGCGCGACCAACTCCGTCGCGCATGGAATCGGCCGGTGCATTGGCCGCTATGGCTGGGGGCGATTGCGGTGCTGTTATTCGTGCTGTCGATCTGGCGGGTGTTGCGGAAAAAGGAAGAAGGCGCGGCTTGAATTGGCGGGCTGCGGTTGGGAACAATATCCGCCCTGCGGTATCATGCACGCCCCGATCAGAGCGCATAATTGAACCATGAACCCCACCCTTGTTTTCGACATCGAAACCATCCCCGACATCACCGGGCTGCGCGCGCTGCATGAACTGGATAGCGCGGTCAGCGACGCCGAAGTGGCGGAAATGGCGTTCCAGATGCGCCGCCAGAAGACCGGCAGCGATTTCCTGCCGCACCATCTGCAACGCGTGGCGGCGATCTCCTGTGTGCTGCGCGAGGGCGACAACTTCAAAGTGTGGACGCTGGGCGAGCCGGACGAGGACGAAGGCGGCCTTATCCAGCGATTCTTCGACGGCATCGAAAAATACACGCCGCAGATCGTATCGTGGAATGGTGGCGGCTTTGACCTGCCGGTGCTGCACTATCGCGGGCTGATTCACGGCGTGCAGTCGCCGCGCTACTGGGATCAGGGCGAGGACGACAGGGATTTTAAGTGGAACAACTACATCAGCCGTTACCATTCGCGCCACCTTGATCTGATGGACCTGCTCGCCATGTACACCGGGCGCGCCAATGCGCCGCTGGACGAACTGGCCAAGCTGATCGGCTTTCCCGGCAAACTGGGGATGGACGGCAGCAAGGTGTGGGAGGCGTATCAGCAGGGCAAATTGATTGAGATACGCAACTATTGCGAGACCGATGTGGTGAACACCTACCTGGTGTTCGCGCGCTTTCAGTTGATGCGCGGGCAGTTTACCAAAGCACGTTATAAAAAAGAGATCGAGCTGGTGCGCGGCACGCTGAAAAAATCCGACGAAAAACACTGGCAGGAGTTTCTTGCCCAGTGGCCCGACAAACAACAAAATCCATAAATTTCGATTTGAGCCACCGGGCGCACAGAGGAAACAGAGAGTGAACAGGTATTTGCCGAGCGGTATTGATTGCCGTACGGTTGGCAAGGCACCGGTTTTCCCTGTGATTTTTGTGTGCCATGTGGCCAAATAATTTTCCAAAAATGAACTCTGTCATTATTGAATCACTCGACCACGAAGGTCGCGGCATCGCGCATGCCGACGGCAAGGTGATCTTCATCGAAGGCGCGCTGACCGGCGAGCGTGTGACCTATTCCTCGTACCGCAAGAAGAACAACTTCGAGCAGGCGCAGGTCGAAAAAATATTGAAGCAGTCGTTCATGCGCGTGCAACCCAAGTGTCCGGTCTTCGGCGTGTGCGGCGGCTGCTCGATGCAGCATCTGGATGCGCGGGCGCAAGTCGCGGTCAAGCAGCGCGTGCTGGAAGACAATCTGCAACGCATCGGCAAAGTCAAGCCGGAAACCCTGTTGCCGGCGATTTACGGCCAGCCCTGGGGCTATCGCCAGCGTGCGCGTTTGTCGGTGCGGCATGTGCTGAAAAAAGAAAAAACCCTGGTCGGCTTCCGCGAAAAGAACGGCAAATATGTGGCCGACATACAGCACTGCGAAATCCTCACGCCGAAGATCGCCGCGCTGTTGCCGTTGCTGGGCGAGTTGAATGAAAAGTTCTCGCGGCGCGACATCATCCCGCAGATCGAGGTGGCGGTGGGCGAGCATGTCGATGTGCTGGTGCTGCGCATCCTGGACGCGCTCACGCCCGAGGATGAGGCGCTGATCCGTGAGTTTGCGGATACCCATCAGGTTCAGTTCTGGACCCAGACCAAGGGGCCGGAAACAGTCAAGCCGTTCTATCCGCCGGACGCGCCGCAGCTTTCCTATAGCCTGCCGGAATTCGGCATCACCATGCCGTTCGCGCCGACCGAATTCACCCAGGTCAACAGCGACATGAACCGCCTGATGGTTGGCCGCGCCGTGCGCCTGCTCGACCCGCAACCCGGTGAGCGCATCGCCGATTTCTTTTGCGGTCTTGGCAATTTCACCCTGCCCCTCGCGCGCAGCGGGGCGCAAGTGACGGGCATCGAGGGCAGCGCTGCGCTGGTGCGGCGTGCCGGACAGAATGCCGAATACAACGGACTCTCGGGCAATACGACATTCCGGATGATGAACCTGTTTAAGATGGACGAGTCGGTGCTGGCCGGTCTGGGAAAAATGGACAAGTGGCTGGTCGATCCGCCGCGCGACGGCGCGATCGAACTGATGAAATCGATCAGCGACGAAACCGCGCCGCGCCGTATCGTGTATGTCTCATGCAGTCCCGCCACGCTGGCGCGCGATGCGGAAGTGCTGGTGCACGTGAAGGGCTATCAGTTGAAAAAAGCCGGGGTGATGAACATGTTTCCGCAGACCTCGCATGTGGAATCGATCGCGGTGTTTACAAGGGGATGAGCGATGCAAAGCTATGACGATTTGGTGGTTGAGGCGCAGGCGCGCGTTCGCGAGGTGACGCCGTGGGATTTCGGGCGGCGCTATCAGGCGGGCGATGTGCCGCTGCTGCTCGATGTGCGCGAACCGGCGGAGTTCGCCGCGCTGCACATTCCCGGTTCGATCAACGTGCCGCGCGGCATCCTGGAACAATCCTGCGAATGGGATTACGACGAGACTGTGCCGCCACTGGCGGGCGGACGCGAACACGAGATCGTGGTGATCTGCCGCTCCGGCAAGCGTTCGGTGCTGGCGGCTGACAGCATGCAACGGATGGGGTTTGCCCAGGTGGTGTCGCTCAAGCTCGGCATTCGTGGCTGGAACGATGCGGAACTGCCGCTGCAGGACGCCGGCGGCAAGACCGTCGATGCGGATGCGGGCGATGAAATATTGGCCTCCAGGGTGCGACCGGAGCAGCGCAAACCGTAGCGCGCGACTGCGGGTTGCCGCCGGCGCGATTTTTTGCGCTTGCGTCCGCGCCGTAATTTTCTGTTTGGTGTCTGTCTCCCGGTCTCGTTTAACCCGGGCTTGGCGGAAAAATCGGCCAGCGCTCAGGTGCGCCGCCGCCACCACAATCCGCCGCCTGCCGCGATCAGCAACAGGGGAAACAGAACAAGCAGAACCAGGCCGGCGATCGTGAGTTGATGACGACTGAAGACGAGTTTGGCGTCCCGCGCGGTGGGCGGGATGATGCTGATGAGGCGTTCTTCGCCGGCCAGCCAGTTGAGCAGGTTGACGCCAAGATCGAGATTGCCGCCGTTGCCGGAGTAGGCGTTGGCGAGGAAGGCACCGCTGCCGACCACCACGATGCGCTGTTCATGTTCGCCGGTCTGCCGTTGCAGGGCGAGCGCCAGGGCGACCGGGCCGGCGACATCGCGGTGCGGATCGAAGCGCGCGCCCGGCTGCGGGCTGATCCAGCCCTTGAGCGCGCCTTCGACCAGGATCCGCCGTTGCCATTCGCTTTCAGTTACCGTTTCCAGTGCGCGTGCCCGCGGAAATACCGTGATCAGATCGAAATCGCGGGTGACGGGATGCGGTGGATATCCGACGCCCAGCGCCCAGTCGCGCGGGGCATTCATTTCCTGCGCGGCCGGGTCGATCACGATGCCGGGGGGCAGCACCAGTCCCAATGCTTCGGCCAGCGCCTCCAGCCCGCGCAGCGGTTCGGCATCCAGCAGCCACAGCAGGTTGCCGCCGCGTTCGACAAAGTGCAGCAACTTGGCGACTTCGCCGGGAAACAGGCGGGTTTGCGGATGGGTGATCACCAGCACGCCGGCGTTGTCCGGGACGTCCGGCGCGATGGCCAGATTCAGCGGCGCGATGCGGTAGCCGTTCTGTTGCAGACGCTTGCCGAATTCGCCCAGATCGTGATTGGCGGTGCCATCCAGTTTGCGCTCGCCGTGGCCGCTGACGACCATCAGCAGTTCTTCCCTGCCGCGCGCCAGGCGTAACAGAGCGCTGGTCAGGGTCTGCTCATTGAGCATGGCGAGGTGCTCGCGCCGCCCGCCGAATTCGACCACCATTTCGCCGTTGCCGCGAATGCCGGAGTGGCGGGTGACTTCCGGTTGTTTGACCGGGTCCACGAAAACCAGGCTGAGGTCTGGCTTGTAGCGCTGGTACAGCCCGATGAATTCGCCCACCAGCTTGCGCACTTCTCCCTTTTCCGCGTCAAGAAGGTCGGCGGCATACACGGTGATCGTCAGCGGTCCCTCGAGTTGCGCCAGCACCTGCGCGCTGGCGGGCGACAGGCTGTTCAGCGCGTTGCGGGTCAGGTCCCAGTGCGCCGGAAAGCGGGCGGCGAGCGAATACAGGCCGCCCATCGTCGCCAACAATAGCAGCAAAAACAGCGATGATTTCACCGCGCGGCGGCGCGTCCGGCCTTGCTGTTCGGCTTGCAGATGGCGGATCGCCAGCAGCAGAAAGAGGGCAATGAAGAGCGCGAAGTAAACCAGGTCGCTGCTGCCGACGAGGCCGACATTCAGGTTCTGGAAATGCGCATTGGGCGACAGCGCGCGCACGGTGCCGTTGCCCATTTCCAGCAACCACAAGCCGAACGACATGGCGAGGGCGCTGAAAGCGGCAACCACGGGCTGCCGCGTCAGCGCCGAGCAATACAAGCCGAGTGCCGCATAGCTGGCCGCCAGCAGCCACAGGCCGAGCAGGTTGGCGGCGATCAGGCCGGGGTCGGCCGGCGTGCCCTGCCATAGCGTCAGCATCATCAGACCGGCAGCCGCGATGATCAGGGAGAGAAAGGCGAGTAGGCCGGCGAATTTCCCCAGCACGATCTGGCGCGCGAAGATTGGCGCGCTGGCCAGCAGCGGCCAGGTCTGGTTGCGCCGCTCCTCGGCGATCAGGCGCATGCTGAACAGCGGGATCAGCATCAGCAGCAGCAACCCCAGCGCGCCGGCCAGCGGCGCGGCGACACTGATGGTGGCGCCGGGGGCGCTGTTCATCTGCGCCAGTTGCGCCTGCACTTGCAGATAATCGTCCACGCGCGCCAGGAAAAACCAGCCGAGAATGAATTGCAGCAGCGCCAGCATCCACCAGGTGGCGGGTGCGGCGAACAGGCTGCGCAATTCGCGGCGGGCGAGGATGGTGATCATGCTTCTTCCCGGGTGAGCCGCAGAAAGCTCGACTCGATATCGCTGTGCCGGCGCAGATCGTCGATGCTGCCGTCAAAGATCAGTCTGCCCCGGCTCAGGATCACGGCGCGGTCGCACACCTGTTCCACTTCATGCAGCAGGTGGGTGGACAGGATCACGCTGCCCGCATCGCCGAGCGCGCGGATCAGCTCGCGGATCTCGCGAATCTGCGCGGGGTCGAGGCCGACTGTCGGCTCGTCCAGGATGATCACCGCGGGCTGGTGGATAATCGCCTGCGCGATGCCCACGCGCTGCTGGTAACCCTTGGATAGGGTGCCGATCAGTTTGTGTCCGCATTCGAGCAGACCGCAACGCTGCTTCGCCAGATGCAATTGTTCGGCCAGCCGGGCGGGGGCGATGCGGTGCAGGCGGGCGGCGAAACACAGGTAATCGTCCACACGCATGTCGCGATACAGCGGCGGCTGTTCCGGCAGGTAGCCGAGGCTGGACTTGGCCAGCTCGGGGCGCTGTGCCAGATCGATGCCGCAGATTTCCGCCGTGCCCCCGCTGGCGGGCAGGACACCGGCGAGCATTTGCAGGGTGGTGCTCTTGCCGGCGCCGTTGTGCCCCAGTAGCCCCAGCACCTCGCCGCGCCGCAACATGAACGACACATCGTTCACCACGCACTGGCTGCCGTGGAAACGGGTGAGATGTTGTGCCGACAGGGTGAGTGGGGACGTCATGGCGGGGCGAAAGCGCTGGTTTTGAGTTGTGATGAATATAACCTAATATGCAAACCCGCATCAAAATGCCGCCCAAACATGAAAACTTCTATTTTCTCCGTGTTGTTGTTCTCGCTGCTGGCCGCTTGCGCCCATCCGCCGCAAACCTTGCCGGCCGCGGCCGATGCGGCGAATGAGCCGCTGCAGGCCGAAGCGCCGCAACCTGTGCTGCCGGAGATCGAGCTCACGGATCGGCTGCTGTATGAATTTTTGCTCGGCGATTTTGCCGCCCAGCGCGGCAGACCGGAGATCGCCGCCCAGGTTTATCTCGATCTGGCCCGCGCCACCCTCGATCCGCGCGTGGCGCGCCGCGCCGCGCAGCTAACCTTCGAGGCGCATCAATATAACCAGTCGCTGGAAGCGTTTCGTTTGTGGCAACAACTGGAGCCAGCCTCGCCGCTGGCCAAACAAATGCTGGTCTCGCTGCTGGTGTCCGGCGGCAAGCTGGAGGAGGCGCTTCCGCACGTGACCGAACTGCTGGCTTCGGACGCGCAAAATACCGGGCACACTTTTGTCAATCTGTACGGTTTGCTGGCACGGGTGCAGGATAAGGCGGCGGCGCTGGCCTGGCTGACCGAAGTGGCGCGACCCTATCCGCAAGTGGGGGAGGCGCATTGGGCGCTGGCGCAGGCGGCGGCGGCGGCGAATCAGCCCGAGTTGGCTTTGAACGAGGCGCAACAGGCAAGCGGCCTGCGTCCCGAATGGGATTTGGCGGTGATGCTGCGGGCACAACTGCTCCAGCAATCGCAACCGCAACAGGCATCGGCGCTGCTGCAGAAATATCTTGCCGTCTATCCCGCGCAGCAGAACGCGCGCCTGTTTCATGCGCGCATGTTGCTGGAGCAGCAACAGTTCATTCCCGCGCGCGAGGAATTTTCGCGCCTGCAGCAGCAGCGTCCAGACAATGCCGAGATCGCTTTTGCCATCGCCATGATCTCGCTGCAACTGGGCGAACTGGAGCGCGCCGAACAGGAGCTGCGCGCCGCGCTGGCCGGCACCAGCGGCAAAAAAGACGAGAACACGCTGCATTTTTATCTGGGCCAATTGGCCGAAGCTAAACCGGATGACAGTGCCGCACTGGCGCATTACCGGCAGATCAAGGCGGGGGAGCGGTTCTACGATGCCCGGCTGCGGGTGGCTTATCTGCTGAACAAGCGGGGACAAGTGGCGCAGGCGCGCGAAGTGCTGCAACACGCCGGGCCGGGTAATGATGCGCAGCGCGTGCAGCTGCTGTTAATCGAGGCGCAGTTCCTGCGCGAAGCCGCGCAGTACGCGGAAAGTTACAAGGTGCTGAACCGGGGACTGGCCGCTTTTCCGAATCAACCCGATTTGCTGTATCAGACCGCACTGGCCGCCGACAAGCTGAAACAATACGACGCCTTCGAGCAACTGATTCGCAGGCTGATCAAAATTGAGCCAAACAATGCGCATGCCTACAACGCCCTTGGCTATGGCTTGCTGGAGCGCAACGTGCGCATCAAAGAAGCGATGGAACTGGTGCAGAAAGCCTACGGGCTGATGCCCGATGACGCGGCGATTCTGGACAGTGTGGGCTGGGGCTATTTCCGCCTGAATGATCTGGAGCAGAGTGTCGCATTCCTGCGCCGTGCCTTCGCCGCCAATCCCGATCCTGAAATTGCCGCCCACCTGGGCGAGGTGTTGTGGGGCAAGGGCGAGCGGGACGAAGCGCAGGCCATCTGGCGCGACAGCGCCAAGGCACACCCGGGGAATCCTGTGTTGCAGGACATGCTGCGCAGATTCCAGCCGTGATGCGGGTCGCACTTTTGTCCCTGTTTCTGCTGGGGGCGTGCAGCACGACACCTGTCATGCTGGAGCGCGCGCCGCAGGCGGATGCGGCGTTCGCCTTCAACGGGCGTGTCGCCATGCGCCAGGAGGCGCGGCGCGAAAGCACCAATTTACGCTGGACCCATCGCGGCGGCGGCGACGAGATTTTATTGCTTGCCCCGTTGGGACGAACGGTGGCGCGCATCACGGTGGATGCATCGCGGGCAACACTGGAAACCGATGGCAAGCATTACGCGGCAGCGGACGCGGAGGCGCTGATGCAGCAGGTGCTGGGCTGGCGTTTGCCGCTGTCCGGCTTGCGCTACTGGGTGACAGGGCTGCCCGCGCCGCAGATGCGACACGAGAAAACCACCGGTAAAAACGGCCAGATCGGCGAGCTGCGGCAACAGGGCTGGACCATTCGTTACAGCCGCTATGCCAGCGCCGCCACGGATGCGCTGCCCCTGCGCTTAAACCTGCAACGCGAAGGACTGGAAGTGCGTCTGGTCATAGACGAATGGACACCTCTATAAATTCATTTTTCAGGCGAATCGCTGCGTTGCGCGGTGTTGGTTCCGGCATCACGCACTTCGTTCATGAGCCTACACCGAAACTTCGTTTTCGGAATCCTCATGCACGTCAGTGTGCATTCCGGTTCCTCCGCTCCGTGCGCCTTGCGCTTCATCCCGCAAAAGTAAATTTCTAGAGGTGCCAAAATGGGAAGCACAATGAGGTCGCTGACCTGTCCCGCTCCGGCGAAACTGAATCTGTTTCTGCATGTCGTCGGGCGGCGCGCCGACGGCTACCACCTGTTGCAAACCCTGTTTCGATTTATCGATCTGCACGACACGCTGCACTTCACCCGGCGCGACGACGGGCGGGTGATTCGCCTGAATGCGCTGGCCGGGGTGGCGGATGAGGACGACTTGTGCGTGCGCGCCGCACGCCTGTTGCAGCACGAGACAGGCTGCACGCTGGGGGTGGATATCGCCCTGGAGAAATGCATTCCGATGGGTGGCGGTCTCGGTGGCGGCAGTTCGGACGCGGCCACCACGTTGCTGGCGCTGAACCGCCTGTGGCAGCTCGATCTGCCGCGCGCGCGTCTGATGCATCTCGGCCTGACTCTGGGGGCGGATGTGCCGGTGTTTGTGTTTGGCGACAACGCTTTTGCCCAAGGGGTGGGCGAGCAGTTGCAGCAATATGCGCTGCCGGAAGCCTGGTATGTGGTGTTGTACCCGCCCGTGCAAGTGCCGACTGCGCAGATTTTCAGCCATCGGGAATTGACACGAAATACGATTTCGATGACAATGCGCGCCCTTCCGAAAGGGCGGAACTTTCGGGCCGGCAAAATACCCGGTTTGCACAACGATTTGCAGGCGGTGGCATGCAAACTGTATCCGGCAGTGGCGGAATACCTGGCCTGGCTGGCGCAATTCGCGCCGGCGTTGATGAGCGGATCAGGCGCCTGCGTGTTTGCCGAGTTCGACACGGAAGCGGAAGCCCGGGCGGTATGGCGGCAGTTACCGGACACCATGCGCGGCTATGTCGCGCGCGGCTTGCAACAGCATCCGCTGAAAGATTTTTGCAGTCACTGAATCGCGCCTGCGGGCGCTGTATTCGACAAGTTTTTGGGGAGTCGCCAAGTGGTAAGGCATCGGATTTTGATTCCGACATTCGTAGGTTCGATCCCTACCTCCCCAGCCAGATTCTCAAGCATTGACGGGCGTTAGCGTCCATTTCACTTCAAGGGGTGCTCTCGATGTCCGGCGACATGATGGTCTTTACCGGCAATGCCAATCCAAAGCTTGCCGAAAGTGTGGCGCGGCATCTTGGCATCCATCTCGGGCGCGCCACGGTGAGCCGCTTCTCCGACGGCGAGGTGATGGTTGAAATCCTCGAGCATGTGCGCGGCAAGGATGTGTTCATCCTGCAATCCACCTGCGCCCCTACCAATGACAACCTGATGGAAATAATGGTGATGGTGGATGCCCTGCGACGCGCATCGGCCGCCCGCATCACCGCCGCCATTCCGTATTTGGGTTATGCCCGCCAGGACCGGCGTCCGCGTTCGGCGCGGGTGGCGATTACCGCCAAGGTGGTGGCGAACATGCTAACCGGGGTGGGTGTGGATCGGGTGCTGACCATGGATCTGCACTCCGACCAGATTCAGGGTTTCTTCGATATTCCGGTGGACAACGTGTATGCCAGCCCGATCCTGCTGTCGGACGTGTGGCGTTGCGACTACCCCGACCTGATTGTGGTGTCGCCGGATGTGGGGGGCGTGGTGCGCGCGCGCGCGCTGGCGAAACAGCTGGATGCCGATCTGGCGATCATCGACAAGCGCCGTCCGCGCCCGAATGTGGCCAAGGTGATGAACATCATCGGCGAGGTGGCCGGCCGCACCTGCCTGATCATGGATGACATGGTGGATACCGCCAATACCCTGTGCGAAGCAGCCAAAGCCCTGAAGGAAAAAGGCGCCGTGCGGGTGCTGGCTTACTGTACCCACGGCGTGCTGTCCGGTCCGGCGATAGGGCGCATCGAGAATTCGGCGATTGACGAGTTGGTGATCACCGACACGATCCCGTTGAGCGAAGCGGCCAGGAACTGCAAACGCATCCGCCAGCTCAGCATCGCGGAACTGATGGCTGAAACGCTGCGCCGCATCAACGCCGACGAGTCGGTGAGTTCACTGTTTGTGGATTAGTTTTTGCGGTGACCATGTCGGTCATCGCGCAACCCGGAATCTTCTGGTCGCGGAAGATTTCATTTGAAGTGGAGAAGTAAAATGACTGTTGAAATCAGCGCAAGCAAGCGCCAAGTGCAAGGAACGGGTGCGAGCCGCCGTCTGCGCAAGGCGAATCTCGTCCCCGGTGTGGTGTATGGCTCCGGCGAGGCAACCATGATTGAACTCGATCACAACGCTTTGTATTTTGCCCTGCGCAAAGAAGCGTTCCACGCTTCCATCCTGTCTTTGGATTTGGATGGCAAGAAAGAATCCGTGCTGCTGCGCGACTTCCAGATGCACCCGTTCCGCCAACAGGTACAACATATCGATTTCCAGCGCGTCGATGCGAAGAAAAAAGTGCACATGCAAGTGCCGTTGCATTTCGCCAATGGCGAGATTGCGCCGGGCGTCAAAACCGGCGGCGGCATCATCACCCATGTGCTGGCCGATCTGGATGTCATCTGTTTGCCCGCCGATCTGCCGACCTCGATCGAAGTTGATCTGGGCGGATTGGAACTGGGACACTCGATCCACATCGCCGATGTCAAGCTGCCGAAGGGCGTCGAACTGGCGCACCATCACCACGCCGTTGATGCGGTGGCGACGGTGCAGGTGCCGCGCGGTGCGGTTGAAGCGGCCGCCGATGCCGCCGCCGATGCCGCTGTGGCGGAAGCTGCGGCGGCCGCTTCCGCCGCTGCCGCACCGGCGACTGCCGCACCCGTTGCCAAGAAGTAATCTGCTGCCGTAACAACCCGCCATGCGATCATACATTGCATGGCGGGTTTTTCATTTGCAGAGGTGCACGTGAGCGAACCGATCAAACTCATCGTTGGCCTGGGTAATCCCGGCGCGGAATACGCGGCGACACGCCACAACGCCGGTTTCTGGTGGGTGGATGAACTGGCACGTTTGCACAACGCGAATTTCAGGGCCGACGGCAAGTTCCACGGGCTGATCGCAAAAACGGCTCTGCACGGGCATGAGGTGCAACTACTCAAACCGCAAACCTTTATGAATCTCAGCGGGCGTGCGGTCGGTGCGGTGGCAAACTTTTACAAGTTGCAGCCGGCGCAGATACTGGTGGTGCACGACGAGCTCGACTTGCCGCCGGGCAGCGCCAAGCTTAAGCTGGGCGGCGGTCACGGCGGGCACAACGGACTGAAGGACATCATCGCGCATCTCGGCACAAAGGATTTCTGGCGCCTGCGCGTTGGCATCGGTCATCCGGGCGAGCGGGCGGAGGTGGTCAACTATGTTTTGAACGCGCCGCGCAAGGAAGAACAAGTGTTGATCGGGGAAGCGCTGCAACGCGCCCAGGAGATTGCGCCGCTGATCATCGAGGGCAAGCTGGAAGCGGCGATGCTGAAGCTACATAGTGCGTAAAGTGCAAAACCTTTTCCCGCAGATTGCGCCGATTGACGCAGATTTAATCTGTGTGAATCTATGTAATCTGCGGGCAAGTCTTTTCGGAATATAAGGAAAAATCATGAGTCTCAAATGCGGTATCGTCGGTCTCCCCAATGTGGGCAAATCCACGCTGTTCAATGCGCTGACCAAGTCTGGCATTGCGGCGGAGAACTATCCTTTCTGCACCATCGAGCCGAACGTTGGCATCGTTGAAGTGCCCGATCCGCGCATGGATGAACTGGCCAAGATCGTCAAGCCGCAGCGCATGCAATACGCCATCGTCGAGTTCGTGGATATCGCCGGACTGGTGGCGGGCGCCTCCAAGGGCGAGGGATTGGGCAACCAGTTTCTCGCCAACATCCGCGAGACCGACGCCATCGTCAACGTCGTGCGCTGCTTCGACGATGAAAACGTCGTGCACGTCGCGGGCAAGGTCGATCCGATCTCCGATATTGAAGTCATCCTGACCGAACTGGCGCTGGCCGATCTGGCCGTGGTGGAACGCACCATCCAGCGCGACGGCAAAAAAGCCAAGTCCGGTGACAAGGACGCGCAGAAACTGGTCGCCCTGCTGGAGAAACTGTTGCCGCACTTGAACGAAGGCAAACCGGCGCGCACTTTCGGTTTGAGCGATGACGAGATACAGCTCATCAAGCCGCTGTGCCTGCTCACCGTCAAGCCCGCGATGTATGTCGGCAACGTGATGGAAGACGGTTTCGAAAACAACCCCCACCTCGACCGCTTGCGCGAACACGCGGCGAAAGAGGGCGCGCCCGTCGTGGCCTTGTGCGCCAAGATCGAACAGGAACTGGCCGACCTCGACGACGCCGACAAAAAGGAATTCCTCGCCGATCTCGGCCTGGGCGAGCCCGGCCTCAATCGCTTGATTCGCACCGGCTACGAACTGCTCGGCCTGCAAACCTACTTCACCGCCGGGGTGAAGGAAGTGCGCGCCTGGACCATCCACAAGGGCGACACCGCACCGCAAGCCGCCGGCGTCATCCACACCGATTTCGAAAAAGGCTTCATCCGCGCGCAGACCATCTCATATACCGACTTCATCGCCTGCGGCGGC
This sequence comes from Gallionellaceae bacterium CG11_big_fil_rev_8_21_14_0_20_60_62, assembly GCA_002787455.1. Classification (GTDB taxonomy): domain Bacteria; phylum Pseudomonadota; class Gammaproteobacteria; order Burkholderiales; family Gallionellaceae; genus Sideroxyarcus. The sequence goes on from PCWU01000143.1 coordinate 12,841, forward strand.
GAGGCGGGCGCGAAAGAGAAGGGCAAGATGCGCGTCGAGGGAAAAGATTATGTTGTGCAGGATGGTGACCTGTTGAATTTTCTGTTCAACGTCTAAACGGAACTGCCGTGCCGGAACGGCTTATAAAAGCAGAATCCTGAATCCGATCAGGATCAGCATCGCGCCGCCGAACAGCCCTGCCCTGTTTTCCAGACAAGTGCCGCCGCGCTGGCCGATGCGCACCCCGGCTCAACTGAAGGCAAAGGTGGTTGCGCCGATCATGGCGGGCGGGCCAAAGGCGATCCGGCGGGCATAAGACTCCACCCGGACGAGCATGCCCTTGCCGCCGAGATAGCCGATGAGAGGCATCAGCGCATGGAAGAGGCCAAAGTAAATCCCGGCCTTCAAGTCCGGCCTGGGAATGTTTCCTTTGGAGCCCGGGCCGATGGAGACGGCGAATGCGTCCTTGCTTAACGCCACGGCCAACACGATCACTTCGAGCATGCGGGGGGCCGGAATGACGGCGTGTTTTCGCTCAATCGATCAGCGCCAGCTCGAACAGGCTGTGGTTGTGCGCCAGTTGGTCAGGCAGTTTTTCCCCCATCTTGGCGAACCATTCCTTGTGTAGGGCCAGCTCCTGTTTCCACGCCTGCGCATCGATGCGGTTCAGTTGGCCGAATTCGGCCTTGCTGATCTCAATGCCGGACCAGTCGATGTCCTCGAAGCGCGGCATCCAGCCCAGCGCGGTTTTATGTGCGCCGACCCGGTTGCGGACACGGTCCACGATCCATTTCAGCACGCGCATGTTGTCGCCGAACCCGGGCCAGATGAATTCGCCGTTTTCGTTCAGGCGAAACCAGTTCACGCAAAAGATTTTCGGGGCGTGCTCCACCACATGCCCCATCTTCAACCAGTGGTTGAAATAGTCGCCCATGTGGTAGCCGCAGAACGGCAGCATGGCAAAGGGGTCGCGCCGCACCACGCCCTGTTCCCCGGTGGCGGCAGCGGTGGTTTCCGACCCCAGGGTGGAGGCCATATAGACGCCAAAATTCCAGTTGAACGCTTCGTATACCAGCGGCACTGTGGTGGCGCGGCGTCCGCCGAAGATGAAGGCGGAGATCGGCACGCCTTGCGGGTCTTCCCACGCTGGATCAATCGACGGGCACTGGCTGGCCGGTGCGGTGAAACGGGAATTGGGATGGGCCGCCTTGCGTCCGGTCTTGCCGTCGGCCGGAGTCCAGTCACAGCCCTGCCAGTCGATCAGGTGGGCGGGCGGTTCTTTGGTCATGCCTTCCCACCACACATCGCCGTCGTCGGTCAGGGCGACATTGGTGAAAATAATGTTTTCCCTGAGCGTCTCCAGCGCGTTGCGGTTGGTCTTTTCGGAGGTGCCGGGTGCCACGCCGAAGAAGCCCGCTTCCGGATTGATGGCATAAAACCGGCCATCCTTGCCGGGCTTGATCCACGCGATGTCGTCGCCCACCGTGGTGATCTTCCAGCCGTCGAAAGTCTTCGGCGGGATCAGCATGGCGAGATTGGTCTTGCCGCAGGCGGAAGGGAAAGCGGCGGCGACATAGTTTTTTTCTCCGTCCGGTGACTCGATGCCGAGAATCAGCATGTGTTCCGCCAGCCAGCCCTCGTCGCGCGCCATGGTCGAGGCGATGCGCAGGGCGAAGCACTTCTTGCCGAGCAGTGCGTTGCCGCCATAGCCGGAACCGTAGGACCAGATCTCCCGCGTCTCGGGGAAATGCACGATGTATTTGGTGGCCGGATTGCACGGCCATTTGACGTCCTGCTGCCCGGCTTGCAGCGGTGCGCCGACGCTGTGCAGGCAGGGCACAAATTCGCCGTCCGTACCGAGCATGTCGAGCACCGGCTTGCCCATGCGCGCCATGATGCGCATGTTGACCGCCACGTAGGGCGAGTCGGATATCTCGACGCCGATATGGGCGATGGGCGAGCCGAGCGGCCCCATACTGAACGGAATCACGTACAGGGTGCGCCCGCGCATCGCGCCTTTGAACAGGCCGGTGAGCGTCTCGCGCATGACTTTCGGATATTCCCAGTTATTGGTTGGCCCGGCATCTTCTGGCTTTTCGGAGCAGATGAAAGTGCGGTCCTCGACGCGCGCCACATCGGAAGGGTCGGAGCAGGCGAGAAAGGAATTGCGGCGCTTGGCCGGATTGAGTTTGACTAAAGTCCCGGCGGCCACCATTTCCGCGCACAGCCGGTCATATTCCTGCTGTGATCCGTCGCACCAGATGATGCGTTCCGGTTCGGTTAGTGCGGCGACCCCGGCCACCCAGGCTTTGAGTTTTTCATGGCGGATATATGCGGGTGCGGCGAGATCGGTCGTCATCAATTCAGACTCCAGAATTTGGCGTGAAAAAACAAATTGGCTGATGTAGCAAGCCCATGGTACTTGCCTGTAATCGTATTCAGGCCGATGGTTAGCGCGATGGATTGTAACGAGGATGCCCCGTTCTGGCTATAACACCAGTTAAAAGTGGCGACAAAGGGTGGCAATCTCGAGCAACTGCGCACAACCTGACGGGTCGCCGTGTTGAATGCAATCTATTTTGGGCCCGATCTATAGCCGTGCGGCGCGTTGATGCGCATCTGAGCTTCGGCTATAATGGTCGCCAGTCCAAAGGCGGGATGAACAAAAAGTTCCTCCCGCTTCTTTATGTCCAGTTCAAGGGAGCCTCCAGTGTCGCAGACGAAGCCAGCCATCCTAGTTTTAGCCGATGGAACGGTATTTCGCGGCATTGCCATCGGGGCGGAGGGCAGTAGCATTGGCGAGGTGGTGTTTAACACCGCGATGACCGGCTACCAGGAGATCCTGACCGACCCGTCCTACTGCAAACAGATCGTCACCCTGACTTATCCGCACATTGGCAACACCGGCTGCAATCCGGAAGATATTGAATCGCGCCAGGTGTTCGCCAGCGGTCTGGTCATCCGCGACCTGTCGATGACGGTGAGCAATTTCCGTAGCACACAATCCCTGCCCGAATACCTCAAGGCCAACAAGGTGGTCGCCATCGCCGGTATCGATACGCGCAAGCTGACGCGCATCCTGCGCAGCAAGGGGGCGCAGAACGGTTGCATCGCCACGGGCGATGATGTCGAGGCGGCACTGAAAGCGGCACGCGGCTTTGACGGCCTGGCGGGAATGGACCTGGCGCAAGTCGTTACCTGCGACAAACCCTACGAATGGGTGCAACGCGAGTGGGAATTGGGCGCGGGTTATCGCTACAGCAGCGAATCAAAATTCCATGTGGTGGCATACGACTTCGGCGTGAAGCGCAACATTCTGCGCATGCTGGCTGAGCGCGGCTGCAAGATCACCGTGGTTCCGGCCAACACTTCAGCCGCCGATGTGCTGGCGTTGAAGCCGAACGGCGTATTCCTGTCCAACGGCCCCGGCGATCCGGAGCCTTGCGATTACGCGATCGCGGCGACGCAAAAATTCCTTGCGGTGGGCATGCCGCTGTTCGGCATCTGTCTCGGCCATCAGATACTGGGCCTCGCCTCGGGCGCCAAGACCGTGAAGATGAAGTTCGGCCACCGCGGCGCCAACCATCCGGTGCAAGACACGCAAACCAGGCGCGTGATGATTACCAGCCAGAACCACGGTTTTGCGGTGGATGTGGCGACGTTGCCGAAGAATGCGCGCGTCACGCACCTCTCGCTGTTCGACGGCACGCTGCAGGGTTTCGAGCTGACCGACAAGCCCGCGTTCTGTTTCCAGGGTCACCCCGAAGCGAGTCCCGGCCCGCATGACGTGGATGGTTTGTTCGATAAATTTGTGGGATTGATGGAGAAAATCAAAACCTAACCACAGGGACACAGAGGCACAGAGAAAATCTCTGTGCTATCTCTGTGTCTCTGTGCCTCTGTGGTGAAGAAGTTATGGCAAAACGCACTGACATTAAATCGATTCTCATCATCGGTGCCGGTCCCATCGTCATCGGGCAGGCGTGCGAATTCGACTATTCCGGCGCGCAAGCCTGCAAGGCGCTTCGCGAGGAAGGCTATCGCGTCATTCTGGTAAATTCGAATCCGGCCACCATCATGACCGATCCGAATATGGCGGATGCGACCTACATCGAGCCGATCACCTGGCAGATGGTGGAAAAGATCATCGCCAGGGAAAAACCGGACGCGATCCTGCCGACCATGGGCGGACAGACCGCGCTGAACTGCGCGCTGGACCTGGCCAGGCACGGTGTGCTGGAGAAGTACAAGGTCGAGATGATAGGCGCCTCGCGCGACGCCATCGACATGGCGGAAGACCGCGAGAAGTTCAAGCAGGCGATGACACGCATCGGGCTGGCTTCGGCACGTTCCGCCATCGCGCATAGCATGGAAGAGGCGCTGCAGGTGCAGCAGGTGATGGGTTTTCCGACCATCATCCGCCCCTCGTTCACCATGGGCGGTTCCGGCGGCGGCATCGCCTACAACCGCGAAGAGTTTGTTGAGATCTGCGAGCGCGGTCTGGAAGCGTCGCCGACCAAGGAGTTGCTGATCGAGGAATCGCTGCTCGGCTGGAAAGAGTACGAGATGGAAGTCGTGCGCGACCGCAACGACAATTGCATCATCATCTGCTCCATCGAGAATCTGGACCCGATGGGCGTGCATACCGGCGACTCCATCACCGTCGCCCCGGCGCAGACACTGACCGACAAGGAATACCAGATCATGCGCGATGCAAGCTTGGCGGTGCTGCGCGAGATCGGCGTGGAGACCGGCGGTTCCAACGTGCAGTTCTCCGTCAATCCCGACGACGGGCGCATGGTAGTGATCGAGATGAATCCGCGCGTGTCGCGTTCCTCGGCGCTGGCGTCCAAGGCGACCGGTTTCCCCATCGCGAAAGTGGCGGCCAAACTGGCCGTGGGTTACACGCTTGACGAGCTGAAGAACGATATCACCGGCGGTGCGACGCCCGCATCCTTTGAGCCGACCATAGACTACGTGGTGACCAAGATCCCGCGTTTCGCGTTCGAAAAATTTCCGCAAGCCAATGACCGCCTGACCACACAGATGAAATCGGTTGGCGAGGTGATGGCGATTGGCCGCACCTTCCAGGAGTCGTTCCAGAAAGCCCTGCGCGGCCTGGAAGTGGGCGTGAACGGGCTGGACAGCAAATTTAGCGACCGGGAAGCCATTGTGTCCGAACTCGGCAACCCCGGCCCGGACCGCATCTGGGCGGTGGGCGATGCCTTCCGTCTTGGCATGAGTGCGGATGAAGTATTCAACATCAGCAAGATCGACCCGTGGTTTCTGGTGCAGATCGCGGACATCATCCGCCAGGAACAGGCGCTGCCTGGCCGCGCGCTGGAAAGTCTGGACGCGGATCATCTGCGCGCGCTGAAGCGCAGCGGTTTTTCCGATGCGCGGCTGGCGAATTTGCTGGGGACGGATGAGGCGGCGGTGCGCGCTTACCGGCATGCACTGGCGATTCGTCCGGTATTCAAGCGCGTCGATACCTGCGCCGCAGAGTTCGCCACCAACACGGCCTACATGTATTCCACCTATGAGGAAGAGTGCGAGTCGCAACCGACCGGCAACAAGAAGATCATGGTGCTGGGCGGCGGACCCAACCGCATCGGGCAGGGCATCGAGTTCGATTATTGCTGCGTGCATGCCGCGCTGGCGATGCGCGAGGACGGCTACGAGACCATTATGGTCAACTGCAACCCCGAAACGGTTTCCACCGACTACGACACTTCAGATCGTTTGTACTTCGAGCCGCTAACGCTGGAAGATGTGCTGGAGGTCGTGGCAGTAGAAAAACCCGTCGGCGTAATCGTGCAGTATGGCGGTCAGACACCGCTCAGTCTGGCGCGCGGCCTGCAAAAAAATGGCGTGCCCATCATCGGCACGACGCCGGACATGATCGACATGGCGGAAGACCGCGCGCGTTTCCAGGCGATGTTGCGCGAACTGGATTTGAAGCAGCCGCCCAACCGTACTGCCAGCAACGTGGCCGATGCGGTCGCCGGGGCTGCCGAGATCGGCTATCCGCTAGTGATGCGGCCCAGCAATGTGCTGGGCGGACGCGGCATGGAGATCATTCATGCGCAGCCCGACCTCGAACGCTACATGCGCGAGGCGGAAGAGTTGGCCAAGACCTACCCCGAACGCATGCCGATTTTGCTCGACCGTTTCCTGAATGACGCGATTGAAGTGGACGTGGATGCGGTATCCGATGGCGCGCAGGTGATCATCGGCGGCATCATGGAACACATCGAACAGGCGGGCGTGCACTCCGGCGACTCGGCCTGTTCATTGCCGCCGTATTCGCTGTCCGCTAAATTGCAGGACGAATTGCGCCGCCAGACCGTGGCGATGGCCAAAGCATTGAATGTGGTTGGTCTGATGAACGTGCAGTTCGCCATTCAGGGCGAGTCCGTGTATGTGCTGGAAGTGAATCCGCGTGCCTCGCGCACCGTGCCCTTCGTGTCAAAAGCGAGCGGTGTGCCGCTGGCCAAGATCGCCGCACGCTGTATGGCCGGCCAATCGCTGGCCGCGCAGGGTGTGACGAAAGAAGTCGTTCCGCCGTTCTATGCGGTAAAGGAGGCGGTGTTCCCGTTCATCAAGTTCCCCGGCGTCGATACCATCCTCGGCCCGGAGATGAAATCCACCGGCGAGGTGATGGGCGTCGGCACGACATTTGCCGAAGCGTTCGTTAAATCGCAGCTTGCCGCCAGCGTGAAGTTGCCGAAAGCCGGCAAGGTGTTCATTAGCGTGCGCGAGGAAGATAAACCGGGTGCGGCAGAAGTGGCGCGCACTCTGAATCAGCTTGGCTTTACCATTCTCGCCACGCGCGGAACCGGTTCGGTGATTACCGCCGCCGGGGTGGAAGTGATCATGGTCAACAAGGTGGCAGAAGGCCGTCCGCACATTGTGGACATGATCAAGAACGGGGAAGTCAGCCTGATCATCAATACGGTGGACAGCAAACCGTCGGTGATGAAGGACTCCTATTCGATCCGCCATGCCGCTTTGCAAGGCCGCGTCACCTATTACACTACGCTGGCCGGCGCGCGCGCCGCCTGTCTGGGCATGCAGTATCTGACCGAATTGCAGGTGTACGACCTGCAAGCCTTGCACTCCAGTATTCAATAAGGAAACAAATGATGAGCAAAACCCCTTTGACCGTGGTCGGCGCGGAGCTATTGCGCAAAGAGTTACACCGCCTGAAGACCGTGGAAAGACCCGCCGTCATCACCGCCATTGCCGAGGCGCGCGCGCAGGGTGACCTGTCGGAAAATGCGGAATATGATGCGGCCAAAGAAAAGCAGTCCTTCGTCGAGGGACGTATCGTCGAGCTGGAATTTAAGCTGGGTAGCGCGCAGATCATTGATCCGAAGACGCTGGCCGCAGATGGGCGTTGCGTGTTTGGCACGACCGTGGTGCTGGAAGATGTGAATAATGGCGACGTGGTGACTTACCAGATCGTCGGCGACGACGAGGCCGACATCAAACATCGCAAGATTTCCATCAGTTCACCCATTGCGCGGGCGCTGATCGGCAAGTCCGAGGGCGATATTGCCGAGGTGCAGGCACCGGGCGGGGTGCGGGAATACGAAGTGGTAGAGGTTCAGTATCTTTGAATTGTAGGTCGGGCTTCAGCCCGACATGTCGGGTTACCTCGAAGAGGTTCTTGCGCCCTTTGGGTGAAACCCCGCCTACAATCGGCCGGCGAGCTGTTTCTTGGTGAGCGGTTTCTGGCTCTTGCGGCGTTTCGGTGCCTTGGCGATGGGTGTTTCCAATGGGCGATAGACGACCAGCGT